>JACNLN010000029.1 GCA_014381485.1 Fidelibacterota bacterium | reverse complement strand
GATATCCAACAAGAATCACTCTGTTTATACTGCCTTTCTGCATTTTTGCCTCCTTATTGTTTTGCAGGGTTGTGGGTTAATAAACTCATCAGAATATGCGTAATGATACTTTTTAAATCAAGTGATAATTTCGTGCCTTCTAATTTCAACTATCCGATTCTCTTCTATGAGTTGCTCGCCAGATAAAATACCCTACTCCACCAACCAATCCGATAAAAAACAACCACCATGGGTAGACATCAGGTACGGAAGAATCATAATTAACAATAAATGACGCCACAATCAGTGCCCCAGCAATCGACTCGACTGCCCAATCTACTGACTTTGTTTTAATGGGAGCTCCCCTATCTTCCTGAAAAATTATCCACCCACCGCATGTTATAAGTCCAGTGCTCACAAGGATTGGAGCAAGAACAGGTGCAATCCATGGAACGGGAATCAGGTACAAGATATCCCAATCCATTAAAGAGGCTGGCCAGTTAATGAATATTTTAAGCCAAACATAGTAAAATATATCCCACACCCCAAATGTCATCAAAAATGCCCCAAACCGGGTGATTCCGGTCTTCCCTACAAGAATGCCAAATGATGTTAGCATTACAACTGTCGCTGCCTCTCGAATGACTTCTATTAGAAGGACTCTCTCGGGTATCAACTTCAATGGAAATGTAAACCCTTCAGGATAGTAGTTCATTCGCAGATAAATGACGATGACCGCTTCTACCAACCCAAAGGCGATACCAAATACCACAATCCAAATTATTTTTTTCATATAATTCCTCTGTTGGAAGACGCTACTAACGAATAACATAAATATTATCCATTCTAATATTCAGGGGCTACATACACCAAAAAATAACGATAATATGATGAAGAAAACAGGCCATATCCTCCTTCTATATTGCTGTTGGGTAAAATATATTGATTCTGTCTAAAAGGATCTCCTTCGAAATAATCACTGAAATTGTGATCTGTTGCCTGAATGATTATCAGATGCACTCCGTAATAATTAAATGACATCCACCCAAAATCGAGTTCGTTCTGACTCAAATTCCAGACTGCGGGGTTCGGGCGATAATAATTTCCATCCTCATCGCGAAACATCGGACCTTTAAAAGCCATGGCAGAAAGCGATGTATCAATAATAGCATTCACAAGATAGAGGTCTCTCTCGCCTGATTGATTTATATCCTGAAAAGGTTCTCCTTCGTCAAAAAGACTATCTCCATCGATATCCTTAAACGGCTCCATCTCTTTCACAGTATCCTCCAGCGCCCAACTTACCACACGAACCATTCCCGGCTCCGTTTCAGATTCCCACTCTAAGATGAAAATGGGGACTGAAACAAAACTCGTGGTATAACAGGGACCCTCCCTGTAAACTACCGTGTCCATAGTAAGCGTAAGAAGAAGATTGGGGTTACCTGTAGTAAACGCAAATTGAACCATTGATTCATTCTCCAGGTGCAAATCTATAGGATTTATCTCTTCTGGTTCTCCTTCACATTCCCAGTCCTGCGACCCCACGCTTTGAATAAAAACGCTGTCTGGCACAAGCGTGGTTGCAGTGATTTGAAATTCTTTATAATCTTCACAAGTTACATCCAGTGTGTATTCCACATTTGGTTGAACAATATGTACACTTGTAGAATCTACGTATCTACCAGCATTGCCAAGTGTGGGCGACATTATGACTGTATCCCCTGCACCTACAATTACTACTTCTGCATTGGATATCCATTTTCCCTTAGATTCATGCGGTTCATCAATTTCGTATGAACGAGAAACAAAAACAGTATCCATAAGAGGTGCGTTAGCAATTAGGTTGCCATAAACAACAAGTTTTTCCTCGTAAGCCGTTGCTTCAACAGGCGGCTCACAGGAGATAAAGAACCAAATTCCAAGAACCAAGAACCAAGTTAATATTTTCAATTTACTATTTACTATTTTCAATTTTTATTAATTCCTCTCGCAGGTTTTCTTGAGGTTTAACTTCTAATTAACTGTCCTCTTATATGGTTGCCTAAGTCGTTTTTAGGCGGGGTCAAACAGAGTTTAATGCGTCGATGCACAAATTCTTTTGTCCCGCTTATTAACTCTTTCTCGTTCATTTCTTGTTTTTTTATCGTCTTAGCGCTTATAGCACCTATTATTTCCCAAAGATATTCATTAAGAGAAATTTTCAATAGTCAATCGAAAATAGTAAATTAAAAATCAATGGTAACTCCTATCGTAGGAATAATGGGAAACCCATTAATTACCACTTTTTGGGGAATTCCCTCGTCTTCTTCATCAATGATATCATCCCCATCGTCATCAATGCCGTTATACCTACTGCCAAACTGGTAAAAATACCTGAATACATTCTCTCGCCAGTACGCATTTACTGCCTGCAGAAAGAAATCAACCTTCGCCCCAAAGAGCCTGTAGTGACCAACCACTCCAATATCAAGCCGATGATATGGTGGGTATCGAATAGAGTTTCTTCCCCCGGGAATGGTTCGGTAGTACGGCTCAGGTTCAGCAGGTAGCTTTTCTATATAGTATCCGAGAATTGGTGTATGAGGTTGACCCGATTGATATGTCCATTTCAGGTTCGCCCCCCATCTTTTTGTCAGTTTGAAATTTCCCACAATGTTAAAAGCGTGGCGGCGATCCCAGTTGGTAAAATATTCCTTGCCATCAAGCAGTTTTCGGGCTACAGAATAAGAATAAGCCACCCAGCCGTTTAATCTGCCGAACTCCTTGTGGAAAAACAGCTCCGCTCCATAAGCATATCCATCACCAAGATCCACCAGACCGCTTAGACTCGTGTCAGACGGAACCTCGTCCATGGTAGATCGATCGTCCACAAAAGTCATCATATTTTTCATCGTTTTGTAATAAGTTTCAATCTGGAGACGATAAGCAGCTCCGAAATATTCTTCATACCCCAGAACGTACTGCACAGCAGAAGCTGCCTTTACAGAAGGGTCTACCGCAACCCATGCATCCATTACTTTGGGATAATAGTCATCCTGAATTACCTCCATGAACTGGTGGTAAACACCAATGGAAGCATTGAGGTATCTATCCGGGGTAAGCAAATATTTCAGCCCCAGACGAGGATCCAGGTACCACTTTGTTGGATTGAACTCATAATAATTAAGGCGAATCCCGGGCTCGATCATAAAGAGGGGAGATGGCCAGTTCTTCAGTTTTACATATGCTGCCGCCTCAACGGGACTCTCCTTCGCATCAAAGATGACGGTATCCCCGAAGGTGCTGTGATATACGAAAGATAAATCCTTTATCTCGACACCAAACCTTATCTGGTTTTTCTTGGAAGCGAAATAGGTCCAGTCTGAACGAAAACTTATGTCGTCAATATAGTCCGTTTCCTTAATGCCCGAACCACCTCCCAGTCCGAATAAAATATCAAACCGGCTTTTCGCCAGAAGCCAATTCGACACCAATCTCTCATTGAAAAGCTTGCGATAGTTTGCACTGACGGTTTTGTTTCCCCAACTTCCCGTCATATCAAATTCTTCCCAGTACAGATCGTCTGTCCCGGCGTACCAGCTGATGGACAATCTGTCTCTGTCCGTAAAGTCCTGAAATATATGTCCCTGAACGTCATAGAAATAGTAAGGGAAGTACAGTTTTGTTCCCTTGAACACTTGATCAAAGTATGTCCTGCGTGCGGACACAAGCCATGCACCTTTCCCAACGGGGCCTTCGAGGGTGGATTGAGCTGAGATCAGTGAGACGGATACTTTTCCATCAAATCGCTTTTGATTTCCCTCGCGACTGCGAACATTCAATACGGCAGATAGACGACCGCCATATTCAGCATTAAAACCTCCTTTTAACAGCTCAGCTTCCTTTACCGCATCCACTATAAAATTGGAAAAGACCCCTCCAAGATGTGAGGGATTATACACGGTAATTCCGTCAAGAAGGATAAGATTTTGATCTGTGTTGCCCCCGCGGATGACGAGCCCGGTGCTGAATTCCGTTTCTGTCAGGACGCCCGGCAACCCCTGTAGCGCTCTCAGAAGGTCCGTCTCACCAAGCTGTGGCACGTTTTTTAACTGGCGAATGTTTAGAGTCCCCCGACTGGTCTGGATATTGACTTTTCGCTCAACTCGCCTCCCAGATATCTCCACCCCCGCCATCTCCACCGCCTGTGGAACAAGTTCGATATTACTTCGGATATTCCCCATGCCAGAAAGATGGAGAGCGCCTTTATGTGCCTTGTAGCCAACATAGGTAATAATTAATTCATAACTTCCCGGAGGAATATCCACCAGAACAAAATATCCGTCACTGTTTGTTGCTATTCCAAAATCTGTGCCGGACAGATAAACATTTGCTCCGGGGAGGGCTTCTCCATTCTCAGCATCCAGAACATACCCTGAAATGGTGGCTTCGCTCTCAGCCCGAAGAGAAGGGAAAGACGATAATAGTACTATTGTAATGATGAGGATGGTAACTGCAAAATTTCGAGCAAATTTCCTAAAATTGTGGGGAATTAATCTAACCGTAATCATCACCATTTCCTATTTGGAAGGGACTTTTCTGTTTTCCGTAACACCTCCCGAAATTCTCCTAAAATCATGGCTGTTGCTCCCCACACTTTCCCTCTTTCAAAATCAAAATAAGGTACGTCCACTTCAACATTATGGATAATTCTTGTTTCCTGCTTTAAGTTATTCTTTTCCAACAAGTCCTGCACTGTTATCTTGTGTATCATCGAAACCTCTACAGGATCGGGGTTGATCTTTGGCTTCTCCTCAGCCCAGCCAACAAACGGATGAACGTTAAATCCGCTCACAGGAATAAAAAGGGGTGATAATTTGCCAACAATCACAATGTCGTCCCGGCACACTCCTATCTCCTCATTGGTCTCGCGGAGAGCGGTTTGCTGAAGGGTTTCTCCTTCTTCACGCGACCCTCCCGGTAATGAAATCTGCCTTCGGTGATATTCCACCCTGTCTGATCGCTCTGTGAGAATAAAATGCCACTTACCATCGTCAGGAAAAAGGAGAATTAAAACTGCCGATTGAACTATGTTTTGTTTCCTCGATAACATCTCCCGTGTAATGTATCGGGGAACGGGCGCCATTTGTTCCTGAAAACTTTTACCCGGAAGGTTAAGCATTAACTGCGATTTGAGTGCCTGTATAAATGTATTGCCTTTTCTCATCAAAAATTAATGGCTTTGCTCTAAATATAGTTTTATTCTTTGTTGGTAGCTGGTTATTGGTTAATGGTGAGTACCTCTTACCAGTTTACCACTCTACCACTCACCAGTTTACGATAATATAACTATAAAATTCATCATGTTAATTCCCTAAAACAAGAAGGTGTGCTTATTTATTCAAGAGACTTGACCAACAGTTTCGCTGTCTTTAATTTTTACTTACTATGTTATGCCTTTTTAAGTCTATTACCATAGCTGGTAAGATCCCGGAACCCCTCTCGCTCGAACATCTGCTGGATCGAGACGCTCTCAACGAACTTGCAGATGAGGTTTACGATACAAAGCCCAACTTGGTAGCGCGCTTAAGCACAAAACATGGTCCTGTAGTAGTTAAGTGGTTTGGCTGGCGACATCCTATCCACTACTATCTGAGCATCTCCTTCAAAAGTCGCGCTCAAACAAGCTGGGACATTGCACACAAGCTGCTTAGCTGCGGCGCAAGAACACCAGAGCCTCTATTTGTCTACACAAAACGCCGACGAGGCTTTATCAAAGAAAATATTATCATCACCAGAGCTATTAATCCGCACCAGACCGTTCGCAGGCTTCTCAAAACGGAAGTACAAAAAGAAATCAAAGTGAAAGCAATATCCGATCTTGCCTTAAGTATCTCTCGAATGCACAATGCTGGTATTTTTCATCGGGATATCACAACTGGAAACTTTTTGGTAAATGAAATTGGTGATGTCTATATCGTAGACCTCAACAGAGCAAAATGCTTCAAAAAACTGTCTGTAAAACAGCGTTTACATGACTTGAAAAAATTGTATTTTAAACAATTTGGAGATTTAGAGTTCAGCCAGAAACTATTACATCAATTTTTTGATGTCTATGAAAGAGAGAGCAGCGTTTACTGCAACTGGGTTCAGGAATACTCGTCTTACAGGAAGAAGCTTTTATGGCGGAGACGAACCAAGCGGTATTTACGCCGACCCCTTGGTAGAAAACAGACAAATTCTGTTGGCGTGTAATCCCGGTACTACTGAAGTCATTTCTATCAGCTTCAATCCGCCCTCATTGATTTCTGCCTTAAACTCTCTCTTTTTCAATATAGTAATTCGTGAGGGCTGTTGGATAATGCGCCGATGTATATTATGGAGAACCGATGAAAGATAGCAGGAAACGACAACCCAAGATTTGCTCACGCGTTTGAACTCCCTTAAGATTGCAACTCGTTCTTTCCTTTTATGCATATGCTGAAAAAGTCGAAAACAGAAAATAATATCCACACTATTGGTTTGTAATGGGATTTGTCCTGCGTTGGCGTTAATCGAGCCGCAACAAATTCCAACACGCTCTTTCTGATATAGGACGGGCATGTACCCCAAGTCCGCACTTAACACGTCTCCAAATTCACTCAGAAGAGGCTGAAACCTCCCAGATCCAACAGGTATGTCAAGAATTATTCCTCTAATTTTGTGTTTTGTAAATAAGCCTTGAACAATCTTCTTCTCACGCTTGTCAATCCACCTCTGATCCCAAGAACGATATCGCCCTAAAGCATATCGCTTAACCTGATCGACGTCCTTCCATTTTTTATATGCCAACTTGCTCTCCTTTTCCTTTGCATTGATACCCCCTTAAATTAAAATGAATTTATCTTGCTTGCGATTATAACTTTCCTATTTACTGTTTGTCTATAAAGTCATGGGTGTTTGTTTCAATAGCCCAGTCCTTGAGGGCTGGGATTTGAATGTGACAAAATTCCAGCAGGGCATTCATGCCCTTATCATTTGGAATATTAAGCGTTTACAACGCCGTGAACGGCGTCAGAATGTTTATAGTATCTGTAACCTCGCCATGAATGACGGGGCTATTGAGAAAGAAAGCACTACCTTATATACAGACTCTATTTAGTGATCTCCATATCACCACAGCAGATAATTATCTGATTGTTTGTCTCACTCTGTGACATCCTTACCCAGTAACTGACATAAACAACTTACCTGACACGCCATCGTGTCACAAAATCTTATCTGGCATATCCATTGCACTTAGTATAGGCGAGATGTGGTTCTTTGATAAAATAGTTTGAAAATAAAAAATAGAAAGGAAACATAACAATGACTTTAGTAAAATGGAACCCCAGATACAACGTTCTAAGACCTTTTAATGAAATTGATCGGTTCTTAGATTCCATGTTTCGCAGGACTTTGGACGGAACGGCTATTTCCTCGGGTGACTGGTTCCCAGCCGTTGAAGTTCTCCAGGGAGATAAAGAGTTCACCCTTCGTGTGGAAGCGCCCGGAATGGGTAAAAAGGATATTGATGTTGATATTCAGGACGGCGTTCTCACCATCTCCGGCGAGAAAAAGAGTGATGTGGAAGATAGCATTGATAACTGTTACTGCAGGGAAATCTCATACGGCAAATTCTCACGCTCTTTCAGGCTCCCCGATGAGGTAGAGGAAGGAAAAATCAAGGCAAACTATAAAAATGGTGTGCTGACCGTTTCTCTTCCAACGAAAACTCCTGTAGAACCTGAAAAGGTCTCTGTGACAATCAGCTAAACTGTCCTGTCCGGCT
>JACNLN010000047.1 GCA_014381485.1 Fidelibacterota bacterium | reverse complement strand
TAATTCATCAGCCACCCCGATAAATCGGGGCGAAGCTTCATGAAGGAAAAACCAAAATTTGCGTAAATTTTTTACTGAACAAATATCTTCTCTATCGATTCCTGTATCCTTCATTATATCAATACTTTGCGTTTCTTTGTGGGCTCGCCGTGTACCCTGGTCGTACACAGGCTCGCCATAAGCTACACCGAGGCTCCCACGGGGAGACCTAAGCCGAGGCTTCTTCCTCCACGGAGTCCCTGTGACCCATAGTAGGGTCTCCTTTGGAGGGAGTGACGAATAATCCAGACTAAAAATTTATCAGTTTAAATGAATAAAATGGTTTTTTGGATAGGATAGAGTAACATATCCTTTTTTTGCTTTTAGAAAGAGCGTGCCTATAGGACTATCTGGTTTCTTTATATTTTTTCAAGATACCAATCACATCGTCAATATCATATTCTGTATGGTCGGCAGTTATCTGAAACCTGATTTCCTCATCTCCCCTTGGAACAACGGGGAAATTTAATCCAGTGGCTAACACACCATTTTCCGTGAGATAATTAACCAGTTCAGACGTTTTTTGTGTATCTCTAACCATTAATGGTACAACCGGATGTGCACCTTCTATGGTTTCAAAGCCTGCTTCGTTCAGGCCAGATTCGAATCGCTTGGTCATCTTGCGCAAGTGCTCCAATATCTCAAGCCCTCTGGGGCTGTCGAGAATTTCAATGGCTTTCATCGCTGCCGCTGCTTCGGAAGCGGTTATTGGATTGGAGTAAATATACATAGGTGCCGTTTCACGGAGGTATTGAATAATGGTCGATGAAGATACAACATAACCACCGTTTATTCCGAATCCCTTTCCTAACGTCCCGATAATAATGTCAACCTTCGTACCTGTGTATTCTTCAGTCCCTCTGCCGGTTTTTCCCATAGCACCGACTCCATGAGAATCATCAACAATAGTGATGATTCCTTCTTCGAATTCGTCATAATATTTATCAGAGATTGCTACGAATTCATCCAGAGGAGCATTGTCACCCCTCATACTAAATACGCCATCTGTCACACAAAGGGCTCGTTTGCCTGCCCCGATGGCTTCTTTGAGTTTTGCTTCTAAATCAGCCATATCGTTATGCTTATAGATGAATTTCCCTGCGGGTCTGGATAACCGCATTGCTTGAATGATGCAATTGTGATTCAGTTCATCACTGATAAATACAGTTTCTTTGGTGGTTAAAGGAACGATAACTCCCAGACTTGTTACATAGGCAGAACTGAAAATCATGGCCTCTTCCCGTCTGTGGAATTCTGCCAATTTATTTTCTAAGGTGATGTGTGGTTTGTAAGTACCGCTGATAAATCTAACAGCACCAGGACCGGCCCCAAATTTTTTTGCAGCCTCCTCTTCTGCCTTAATTACCTCATTGCGAAGGGACATACCCAGATAAGAATTGGAATTCATTTTGATAAATTCTTTATCGCCTTCTCCTTCAATAAAGTAACGGGGTCCCTTTTTCCCCTCTGCAGCTTTCAGACCGGTAGTAACCATCTCTTCTCCTTTAGCGGTACCTTTTTCATTGAGCTCATTGAGAGCTTCCTGTAATTTAACTTCTAACCTGGTTGCTGACATTTATTCCTCCTTAGATTTTAATTTTTTAGACAAGACTTCAATCATATCTTTTGTCATAGCTTCAAGATCGTATTCGGGATTCCATCCCCACTCTTCACGAGCGGTACTATCATCCATATTGTTTGGCCATGATTCGGCGATTGCCTGTTTTACGGAATCAATATCATAATCCATCGTGAATTCCGGTATTATCTTTTTAATTTCAGCAGCAATGATTTCCGGATCAAAACTCATAGCAGTTACATTGAATGCATTTCTGTGTATCAACTTGTCTGGGTCAACTTCCATAATATCAATAGCTGCTTTTATGGCATCAGGCATATACATCATATCCAAAAATGTCCCTGCTTTGATGTAGCAGGTGTACCTCTTATGTTTGATTGCTTCGTAATAGATTTCTACTGCATAATCAGTAGTACCACCTCCCGGTAATGTCTCATTTGAAATGATACCGGGATACCGCACGCCACGAGTGTCCACACCAAACCGTTTGTAATAATAATCACACAATAATTCACCTGCAACTTTGGTAACACCGTACATTGTATTGGGGCGCTGTATCGTATTCTGTGGAGTATTATCGAGGGGAGTCGTTGGACCAAAAGCGCCAATAGAACTGGGTGTAAACAGTGAACATCCATACTCACGAGCAACTTCCAAAACGTTATAAAGACCATTAATATTTACCTCCCAGGCAAGTTGTGGCTTGGCTTCCGCCACGGCTGAGAGTATCGCTGCAAGATGATAGATAGTATTCACCTTGTAGTTTTTTACTACTTCTGCAACAGTGTCAATTTTGGAACAATTGATAAAATGAAATGGACCCGAATTCAACAGTGTTTCACCTGGTTCCGTCTTATGACCTGTTGCGATAACATTGTCACTACCGTATCTTTCCCGAAGAGCCAACGTCAATTCAGAACCAATTTGTCCCACAGCTCCAGTTACTAATGCTTTTGTCATTTATTTCTCCTACAGTTCAACATATAAGTGAATTTGTGTGATAGATTTGAATCGTGTTTATTTAACCTGTATTATTCGCCACAAAAAGCACAAAATTCACAAAAGACTAATAACAAAAGAGTTGAAATAAACTCATCAATCATTTTTTGATAATTAATTTTATTCTGCATTTTTGTCTTTTCCTTCGCGAAACCTCGCGGTCTTTGCAGTTAATGAATTAATCAAGTTAATTGATTTAGCGATATGATTATTCGAAGCAAAATTTAGCTGTATTGTTATTATCCTTCAAGAAGATTTAGCAGATTCTCGTCGGTGATATAAACCATTTTGTCGAATTCCCCTTGTTTATCCCTGACCTCGCCGTTAAATTCAGCCATAACTTTTTAGTCGAAGAAATTTATGACAAAAATAATTGGATTTGTTAATCAAAAAGGGGGAGTGGGTAAAACCACTTCGGCAGTGAATATGGCTGCTGGTTTCGCAGTTACGGAAAATAGGACGTTGCTTGTTGATCTGGATCCCCAAACCAATGCTACCTCCGGGGTGGAAAATATTTTAAAAGGGAGAAAGAATAATAGTGCTTATAGTACTTATGATATGTTAATCAATAATATATCCGTTAAGGATATAATTACGAAAACCAAGCTCTCCTTTTTAGATGTTATCCCAAGCAGTCACGATCTGGTGGGGGCTGAAATCGAGCTTGTGGGTCTGATGGCAAGAGAATATAAACTAAAAAATGCTCTGGATGGGGTGGTTGATCATTATGAATTCGTGTTGATTGATTGCCCGCCATCTTTGGGACTGTTAACCCTGAATGCTTTAGCTTTTTCAGATTCGGTACTGATTCCTATTCAATGTGAATATTATGCTTTGGAAGGATTAAGCCAATTGCTGCAGACAATTCGTCTGGTACAGCGCAATTTAAATAAAAAGTTGGATATTGAAGGAGTTCTAATTACAATGTATGATAGGCGTCTTAATCTTTCCAAACAGGTCGAAGAAGAGGTTAGGAGATATTTTACAGATAAGACTTTTAAAACGATCATTCATCGGAATGTTAGATTGGGGGAAGCCCCGGGTTTTGGGAAACCCATTTTATTGTACGAAGCAAATTCGAGGGGAGCCCGGGACTATTTGAGTTTAGTGGAGGAAATTTTAACTCGTGGCAAATAAACGACTTGGCCGTGGGCTGGAAGCATTAATACGCCCCATACCAGAGGAAGCTTCAGAATCTGAATATATTTTGTATCTTCCCGTAGATTTAATTTCACCAAACCCAAACCAGCCAAGACAGAATTTCAGCGAGGAAAGTCTGCAGGAGCTGGCTGATTCCATCAGGGGAAAAGGAGTCATTCAGGCGATTTCAGTTAGAAAGCAGGGAGATAGGTATGAGTTGATTGCTGGTGAGCGTCGCTTGCGTGCCACTCAGATGGTCGGGCTAAAAAGGATTCCAGTACACGTGTTAGAGGTGAAGGATGACTCTGAGATGATGGTGTATTCTCTGATTGAAAACATTCAACGTGACGATCTGAATGGTATTGAAGAAGCAGAAGCGTACGCTTGTCTTCACAGCCAGTACAAATTGTCTCATACTCAGATTGCTGGGGCAGTTGGGAAGAGCAGAGTATCCATCACCAACACTCTACGCCTTTTAAACCTTCCTCCGGAGATACAACAGGGTCTCAGAGATGAAAAAATCAGTGCCGGTCATGCGAGAGCTCTGCTCGGATTAAAAGACACAAAGTTAATGCTGAAGTTGTATCACAGGATTCTGAATCGTCAAGAAAGTGTGAGAACAGCTGAAGAGCTTGTTTCAAAACTCAACAAGTTACCATTAACCAAAAAATCTAAAAGGGAAAAGATTTCACGACCAAAATCCCCCGAACTCCGGAAACTTGAGGATGATCTCATCTCCATTCTGGGAACAAAAGTATCCGTCAGATCAAAGGTAAAAGGGGGCGTGATTGAAATAGAGTATTATTCCAATGATGATTTAGACAGACTCCTTGATTTATTCTATCTTATCGAGAATTGATCTATTATTCAGCGCGCTATGAGCAATAAAAAATATACCGTTGTTATAGTTCCAGAAGATGGCGAGGAGACTCGCAGATTTTCTATAAGTCGGCGAATATTCAGGATAGCTGTTGTTGTTATTATCATCTTGTTTTTGGGAAACATTGGATTTATCATATTTTTTCTGCCTAGAGCGGTCGATTATATCAAGGTAAAGAAACAACATCAGACAATGATGGAAGAACGGGTTAAGGTAGCTCAATTGCTTTCTGATTTAAAACGGATGAAACAAATGGAGAACTATATTCGCCAAACTCTTGGAATAGATATAGAATTTCCTTTGGAGCACGATGCTTCTGATTTGGTAGGAGATGACTTTTCCCCTAAGGAGAGTGATAACTTGTATATTTCATTTATTGAAAACATTCCCTCAACTATTCCTGTAAAGGGTTTTATTACACAAGATTTTCCTTCAGATGGATACACCACCGTGGAAGATCATCCAGGGATGGATATTGCTGCTACTGAAGGTTCGGCAGTGAGTGCAGCAGCATCAGGATTAGTGGTTTTTTCTGGCTGGACTTATCCCTATGGGAATCTTGTAATTCTGTATCATGGAGATGAATATTTTTCCCTGTATGGTCATAATCAGCGAAATCTTGTTTCTGTAAGACAGCAGGTGGAGAGGGGTGAAGTAATCTCATTGGTTGGGCAAACAGGTATAGCAACGGGTCCTCATCTCCATTTTGAAGTCTGGAAAAATGGTGGACCAGTAGATCCAAAACTATTTGTCAATGAGTATAGGTTGCTTAATTTAAGTCCCCATAGAGATGGTGAATGATACGTTAAAACACGTTGAAACGATGATTGGTGCTGATGCCGTAGTTTATGGCAATTTAAAACTTAAAGGCGGTGTGATTATCTATGGTATGATATTCGGGGATGTTATTACTGATGGACCCGCCCGGATCTCCAGAAAAGCCCTGGTTAAGGGAAATGTGGAAGCATCTGATGCCTATATTGGAGGTGCTGTAGAGGGGAATCTAACCACCAACGGCAAGGTGGTACTAAAAAGTCATTCTAAGGTGTCAGGAGATATTGTATATCAAAAACTGGTCATTGAAGAGGGAGCTCAGTTTGAGGGGAGGTGTGATTTATATAAAGAAGTTGAAGCAGGTAACCAGCATTCCAATGAGAGAGCAGGTCAGGTTGATTCGTTATCACAATCAGTATTATACAGAAAGAGCGAGAAAAAAATTCAATAACACATTTTTCCCAATATTGCATGGATCCAGAAAAAAACAGACAGAATTTCCTCAGTCAGGTTTTTCGTCTGCTTATTAAAAATGTTACCCAGGCAGGTCCTTATATAACCGCTTCGTATACTCTTATCGGCTCTGTTCTTTTGCTAACTCTTCTAGGATATTTTGCAGATCGATGGTTAGGATCATCACCGATTTTAATGATTATTGGTACTATTCTCGGACTTGTGGTAGGACTTTATGAAATTGCAAGAGTGGTTTTTAAAAAATGAATGGACGTCTCTGGATAATCTTTATAGGGATCCTTGTTTTTCTCATTATTATTGGCAAATTGCTATATAATGAAAATTCCCTTTCAGTTATTTCGGTTTATTGGGGAATAACCGTTCCGCTGGTGATTAATCTCTTCACTTTTCTGATAGCTAAGTCTATGTGGAATAAAAAGGACTTCAATGTCACCAGAGGCAATATAGTGAGTTTCATTCTCAGGGTTCTGTTTTATGGGATCGCCATTGTAATTATAACAATAAATATTTCTATTGAGAAAATTCCATTTATTTTGTCGTTTACTGTTACTTTTATATTGTTAACTCTATCTGAGGCTTTGTATTTTCGCAATTCGTTTTTGAAACAAAAATCTCAATAAAAATCAAAGATGAGAATAGAAGCAACACATTCTGAGGGGAACGGCACAGTTTTAGATAAAATTGGAGATATCATACTTCATCATGTGTCCAATAGTGAATACCCTATAGTGCAACTCCCAACGATGTTCGGGATCAATTTCTCAATTACCAAACACGTATTGATGCTCTGGGTTACAGCAACAATTGTTTTTACGGTATTTTTTCTTGCCTCAAAGATTTATCGGAGAGAGAGATATCCGGTACCAACAGGATTAATGAATGCTCTGGAAAGTATCGTGGAATATCTTCGAAATCAGGTAGTAATACCAAATGTGGGCAAGGAGTTTTCCAAAGTATGGGCACCTCTGATTCTTACTTTGTTTTTCTTTATCCTGACTGCTAATGGACTAGGATTAGTTCCCCTTTTTGATTTGATTCCTGGAGGTTCTACGGCTACAGGAAACTTCAATGTAACTGCGGGTCTGGCGACGGTGACATTTTTTAGTATCATTGTAGCGGGAAGTTTGAAGTACCGCTTCCTTGGTTATTGGAAGAATATGGCTCCCAAGGGTTTACCTTTTATGGTCTATTTTATTCTTATCCCGATTGAAATTGTTGCTATGTTTGTAAAACCATTTGCTTTGACTCTGCGACTTGCGGCAAATATGACAGGGGGACATATTGCAATCTTATCAATTATGTCATTTATTTTTATATTCGGGGGGATGTTTGGAGCGGGAGCAGGCATTTCTGTGGGAGCACTTGTCTCTGTTCCGCTGGCTGTTGGGGTTTCCGCTCTGGAAATCATTATTGTCTTCATTCAAGCTTATGTATTTACCCTTTTGACAGCTATTTTTATCGGGATGGCGATTCACCCACATCATTAATGTATGAAAAAATGGTTTTCATTCTAAACAAATATGAAGGAGGATAAATCAATGAGACGTTTAGCCGTTATTGCCTTTGCTCTGTTTCTGTCATTTGCTATGGCAACACCCATTTTCGCTGCTGAAGATGGAGGGTCCACTCTGCATTACTTCGGTGCTGCCATCGGTCTGGGAATGGTAGTAGCAGGTGCTGGCTATGGAATCGGTCGATTTACTACAGCTGCTGCTGAGAGTATTGCCCGTCAACCGGAAGCAGCAGCTCAGATCACTGCCGCTGTCAATCTACCTCTCTTTCTTCTCGAGGGAATAGCAATTCTTGGCGAGGTATTTTGTCTGCTGATTGTTTTAATGAGATGAGGAACGAGATTAGTGGAGTGTCGAAGCGTAGCGTAGACCCCGTGAATTCTGACGCCTGTCCCG
>JACNLN010000055.1:5350-7858 GCA_014381485.1 Fidelibacterota bacterium | reverse complement strand
AACTCGAGTCGTTTTTGTTGCGAAGAAACTGCTGAGAAGAGATCACCCTCTCCTTCACCCTGTGGAATCTCCGACTTGTCGGAGAAAATCACAGATTTTATTCCACAGGGTAAAATTCCTCTCCCATCAAGGGAGAGGAGTTCCTG
Source organism: Fidelibacterota bacterium (assembly GCA_014381485.1). Classification (GTDB taxonomy): domain Bacteria; phylum Fidelibacterota; class Marinisomatia; order Marinisomatales; family CAZVFT01; genus JACNLN01. The sequence continues at coordinate 7,712 of JACNLN010000055.1, read as the reverse complement.
GAAGCATGGCTTCAAACAGTCTTGCCCATAGGGTCTGCGAAAAGAATCAGAGATTCGAGTGTCCGATATATCCTTCTCCCCCTCGGATGTTGAAAATCCCGATTTATCGTGGGGGGGAGAAAAAAAGAGGGGGTGGTATTTGGGTGTTGACAACGTGTTAATGCTTGTATCTCGGACTATTTCTGAATACAAATTCATTTCTCTCAGTCGGGAGCCTGGCAGGTATCATTCAGGTACGGGATATTGTGAAGAACCATATTTATTTATTCGGTTGTTCTGTAAAAATTAATCTCCCCCAAAATCAAGACCAGTATTTAGAGATGCCTGATTTATCATCTCTCTGCTGATATTATTGTGTTCTTTAACTAGAGATGTTTCGTCCACTTTTGTTCGACCATCTTTAACCTGAATTTCTCCATTTATAATGAGATAATCAACCACGGACATTCGAACTGTAAAAACTAACGCCGCTAATGGATCTGACCGTCCTCCAGCATATTCCAAACTATCAATGGAAAACAGAGCAAGATCGGCCTGTTTCCCAACTGTTAACTGGCCGATATCATCCCAGCCTAAAACAGAAGCTCCTCCTCGTGTCGCCATCCAGAGTACATCACGGGCTGTAAGCCAATACTGATGTTCTCTCAAACGAGATAACATCATAGCATTGCGGATCTCCATGAGCATATTCCCACCGTCGTTGGAGGCAGAGCCGTCCACACCGAGGCTCACTCGAACACCTGCATCCAGCATCTCCCGAATCCGCGCTATGCCGCTCCCCAACCGCATATTAGAAGTGGGACAGTGACTCACTCCCGCTCCGCCCCCCCCCAGTCGCTCGATCTCTTCATCATTCAGATGGATAGCATGAGCGAACCAGGCATTTTTGACAATCCATCCAAGGAAATCTGCATAATCCACTGGACGTCTGCCATAAGTCTTAAGACAAAAGGACTCTTCATCTAGCGTTTCTGCCAGATGTGTGTGAATATGTAGATTGTTCGCTTTGGCAAATTCCGTCGTGAATTTCATCAGTTCCGGAGTTACAGAAAAAGGTGAACAGGGAGCCAGTGAGATACGTATCATTGCTCCTTCTGATTCATCATGGTACTTTTTCAGAAGTCTCTCACTATCTTTCTGGATATCAGTTTCCGCTTGAACTACATCGTCCGGAGGAAGTCCTCCTTTAGATTTCCCCAGAGACATGGAGCCTCTTGTAGGATGAAATCGGATTCCCAATTCCTGAGCAGCAGCAATTTCAGCATCAATCAATTGACCACTCTCCTTTTGGGGGAATACATAGAGATGGTCTGAACTGGTTGTCGTTCCGGACTTCATCAGTTCCAGCAACCCGATCTTAGTACTGATGTTAACCCCTCGTTTCGTTAATTCGCGCCATACTTCATAATGCCGGGTGAGCCATTCAAACAGTGGTTTATCCTGCATCTCAGGAATGTTTCGTGTCAGAGTTTGAAACAGGTGATGATGTGTGTTTATAAAACCTGGCAACACAACCATTCCCGTAGCATCAATAACCTCATCCGACGGAATGTCCAGGGGTTCTGGACCAATGGATGCAATCTTGTCATCTTCGATGAGAATATGTCCGCCCTTGAATTCATCTTTCGAGTCGTTCATAGTTGCGACGGCTAATGGGTTTTTTATTAATAATCGTTTCATTTTTATCGGTCTAATTCAAACCTGCCCCGTGAAATGTTTATCCCGTAAAGAGCTTGAGCCTGCCCCGTAGCGAAACGTATCAGGGACTGTATCGGGGCGAAGCATATTTCACAGGGGGTGGCATTTATTTTTGCAAGGTTCATTAAAGTATCCTATACCTGAAATCATCTGCAATTTGTTGTATTCCTCATCTTCTCTAACCCAGTCCTTCAGGGCTGGGAACTACCTGAACACAAAAAGGTGACGCCGTTTCCGTCTGCGAGACCTACGGTGAGCAGGCACGGCGTTACTCCAATCCATGAAGTTTCAACATTTCAGCAAGTTCTTCCTGGAAACTTTTCTTCCGATGGTGTTCTTCTTGATTCCGGATATAGTTCTTTATTGTCTCAATTTTCGATTCAGATACTGAAAACACAGCATATCCCTTTTGCCATGCAAACTTGACACGAATAAAATTATTCTTGTTAATCCAATTAGATGATTCCCCTCTTTGGTGATAATTCGCTCTCGTTTATGGGTTGTCCATATGAAGTGTATCCAGATTTTGTGATACGTTTGCATGGATTCACTCTTTCTTTTGAAGGGCGTGAACGCCCTCCACGGGTGGTGTTTTGTCGCTACCCCCAGCCCTGAAGGACTGGGTTACGAAACTCCTCTTATGCCTCATATGCAACATCGTATT
>JACNLN010000055.1:0-5232 GCA_014381485.1 Fidelibacterota bacterium | reverse complement strand
AAGGACTGGGTTACGAAACTTCTCTTGTACATCGCTGACACCACTGTTTGTCCAGTCTGTAATTCAGGACCTGCCCTCCGCAAGAGGATGTGATCTCGTGACGAACCACCGCGATAGAAGGTCATGCGTATGCACATTTTACTTTCTCGAAGTGGATTCATCCCTCCTGACTGAATATGGGCAGCTTATTAAGATTTTCCAGAAGAAATATCATCTCCATCGCATGTTCAAGGGAAACCTGACTTGTGCCATTGGTGAAAGTAACATCTTTTACTGAAAGATCTGATCGATCAATCAGTACTTCTGAGGATTCAGTCTTGTAGACATATTCGGCTTCTGATAACTCGACTGACTCATTTCTTTCAGCAGATTTGAAATAGAGCGCATCATCCTTAAGGAAATATCCGCACTCTTCAGCATCGAATGTCTCCTGAGTGAGGAAGAACCGGGGCTTTTCCATATAGGGAGCACCGGCTGTGGGACAGAAGGTAGTGCAATTCCCACATTCGTTACAGAAGTCGCCAATGTTGAGGATTTGAGGTTCCTGCTCGATCTTCATTATGTCAACCTGTTCGACTGAAAATCCACCATCAGTTTTCTTTGTGATCTGGACAGGATAGTCTCTCGGTGATACCTTGTAGGAGAAGTTCGCCAAGTTCGGGCAGACAGTCACACAGATATCGCACCTCTCATCGCAATACAGGCAGCGACCAGCTTCTTCAATAGCCTCTTCATCCGTGAGAGTCCGGCTCACCAGATCGAAACCGGTTCTCTGATCTGCTTTAAGATGAGGAGTGTTCATGCCGAACTTCCGCATAGCCAGTTTCTTCTGGTATTGCTCTTTAGTCTGTTTTTGCCTTGACAGTTTTTTAGAACTGCCGTTATGAATTCCCACCGCTAGTGCAATCTGCTTTGCCGCTCTCCGCCCATCACCAACAGCATTGATGACCGAGGAAGCCCCTCTGACAGCGTCACCGCCAGCATAGACATTTGACACCTTTGTTTCACCTGTTACGGGATTCACCTCCAACTCCTCTGTAGATATAAAATCTAACGCTATATCTTGCCCGATAGCGGGAATTATGGATTCAAATTCCAGTTCAAACTCTGAACCGTCAATCTTCTCCGGGCGAGGTCTGCCGCTCTCATCCGGCTCACCAAGCTTCATCTTGGAACTGACAAGAATGACACTTCCGTTCGTTCCCGGTAGAATCCGCTCAGGTGCAGTCAATTCTTCCAGTACAATGCCCTCTTCAATCGCGGCTATCACTTCTTCCATGTCAGCTGGCATTTCCTTTATGGTTCTGCGATATAGGATTGTCCCCTCAAACCCCAACCGCCGGGTGGTGCGGGCGGCATCTATGGCTGTATTCCCGCCGCCGATGACGGCTACCCTTCTACCGATTTCAGCTTCCTCACCTCGGCGCACACGGGAAAGAAATGTCAGCGGCTCGATGACGTTAGGTAGTTCCTCTCCTTTTATGTTGAGCTTCTTATTTTTTTGAGCACCGACAGCCAGATAGATGTAATCAAACTCCTTCCTCAATTCTGCGAAGAGATTACTATCCACCTCAACGCCATAATGAATCTGCACCCCAACAGATTTTACCAAATCAAGATCATTCCGAATGGCATCCTCGGTCAAACGGAAAACTGGAATTGCAGCGGAGACCATACCGCCAGAGAACTGCCTTGCCTCATAGATATGAACTTCGAAGCCATCCAGAGCTAAAAAGTAAGCACAGGACAGCCCGGAAGGTCCAGCTCCGAGTACCGCCACTTTCATCCCGTTGGATGGTGCCGGTTTCAGTTTTGTCTCTCCACTGTGTTTCATAACAAACCGTTTGATTTCCCTAATGAGAAGTGTGCTGTCGAGATTATTCCGCATGCATTTGAGCTGACACAGATGATCACAAATAAAGCCCGTTACGCCGGGGAAAGGGTTGGTGCGGATGATGGTCTTATATGCTTTGTCAAAGTCTCCTTGAGCCATTTGATACAGGTAATCGGGGATATCCTGTTGTATGGCACAATTCTCGATGCATGGCGCTCTTACGCAATCGAATGCCGTCAGTTCTCGGTCAGTCTTGATGTTCTCAAATAGACTTTCACCCTTGATGTAGGCACTGTTGCTTAACACATCCTTTGCATAACGTTGCAAATTACTCAGTGCTGCAGCAGTTACCTCTTTTTCACTTCCGTTTATGTTCAGAATAAACTCTTCAATTGAGGATGTTTTTGCGGTAGCGAATCGGGAGTTGATTTCATCCAAGTACTGAGCCAACCGGAGATAGCCGCCCGGCTTCAGGATATCGGTACAGACGGTAACAGGTTTCATGTTCGTCGCCAGCACATCTGTCACGTTGAACACATCCACCCCGGCACAGAATGAGATATCCAACTTGCCTCCAAAATCTCCCTGCAGGCGTGCCGCCAGATTGATGCTGATAGGATGCAGCGCGCGACCGCTGAGATACATCATCTTCTCCCGAGCAGGGAAGACAGATTTATGGTTCTTCACCTCGAGAGTATTAGTGAGCTTGATCCCGAACTCCACGCTGTGCTGATCTGCACTCTCCTGCAGATTGCGAATGAGATTAAGGGCATCGAGGTATTTCAGATCGTGCTCAAACGCTTCATCTGGAATCACCACATCATTGTATCTTAGCTGGTCGTGCAATATCTCACGGACGCGATCAGCTCCCAGCAGGGTGGGGTTCAGCTTGATAGTGATATGATAATTCCTTTCCACAATCAGATACTGCCCGATACTCTCGATTTCGTTGGCAGGGCAGCCGTGCATGGTGGACAGTGTAAGATTATTGGAAATCTGGGATAGTATTCCCAACTCCTTCACTCGAGGATAAAGATCTGAAATAGATTCAAGTTTTTTATCCAGCTCCGGCTGACAGTTCTCCATCTTGTCCAGAAACTGTTGAACATTAGGTTTCAGAATTCCAGCCAGATCATACCCGGTGCTCATATTGAAAATTACGCCCAGTTCACCTTCTTCGCCCCAGCCAAAATTGTCCTTCAGAACATGGATAATAATCCAGGCGTTCAGGTATTCATCGAGAGATTGGCGTAGTTTTAACTCTTGAGACCATTCACAGTTGTAGCCTTCGTCCTCCATGTCAATGCACGGTTTGGATACGTCCAATTCATCCAATGTCTGAACAGTCTTAAGTTCGATGTAGCGTGCCCCCATGAGCCATGACAGCACAATATTCTGCGCCATCTGTGTATGAGGACCAGCAGCAACTCCGATGGGCGTTTCCAGTTGCTGTCCGTAGCGGGTTGTTCGGAACAGATCATCCGTTTTCGGATGAAAAAATAAATCTTCATGGATGCCAAAAACAGTTTCGTGTTTTTCCTCTTCCAGAATCCACGCCAGCATGTGCCGAAGATCCATGGGGTAAAGCTTATCTAACATGATTGTGTTGTTGCAACGACCTGTCTCATAGAGGAAATAGAGTGGTGTTCTCGCTGCTTAAGATGATAAAGATATTGTTCGAGACTGTCGTTTGTTATAGTTTTGAGTTGGTTTTGGAGAAGCCAATCTGAAAAATGACGAATTGCAGAAATGTAAGAATTAATAGTCCGGGGACTGTAATTGCGAATTGATAGCTTACGGCGAGCGATATTGATCAACTGAGTTTTTTGCATGAGGATACGGTTAAAACGTAGTAATAAGTTAAACAGTAAACCCGCTAAACGCAATATTGGGTTTATCGAGATGCAATGCCGCAAAAAAGGAGGAATAATTATGAAACAATGGTATGAAACCCTATTTGAAAACTATGGTATGAAATATGACAAAGAATGTTTTACGCAGGGAACAATCGGAGAGTGCGACTTTATTGAAAATGAAATTGAGTATAACAAAAATCTTAGGATTTTAGATATTGGATGTGGTACCGGCCGCCATTCAATAGAATTAGCGAAGCGTGGATATTCGGTAACGGGAGTTGATTTATCAGATTCGCTGTTAAAACGCGCAAAAGAGAAAGCGATAGAGCAAAAGGTAAATGTTGATTTTAAAAAAGCAGATGCAAGAAACCTGACCTTCAAAGAAGAATTTGATCTGGTTATTATGCTGTGTGAAGGTGCATTTCCACTTATGGAAACCGATGAGATGAATTACCAAATACTCCAGAACGCTGCAAAAGCTTTAAAACAAAAAGGAAAGTTAATACTTACGACATTGAACGGTTTATTTCCACTCTTTCATTCAGTAAAGGATTTTCTTGCGTCGCAAACACAAGAAGGAAATGCAACATACGAGAACATTTCATTCGATTTGATGACTTTCCGCGATCATAATATCACCTATGTCGAAGATGACTTTGGTGATAAAAAAGAACTTCAATGCAATGAGAGATATTATGTTCCGTCTGAAATAATATGGTTGCTAAAATCACTAAACTTTAAAACTATTGATATATATGGAGAAAAATCAGGAGCATATAGTAGAAATGATATGTTAACAACTGAAGATTTTGAAATGTTAGTCATTGCGGAGAAATAATTAATATTATTTGTGCGGCATGGCATATAACAGGCGGGTATCTGGCTCGCTTCGTTACACTCGTTCGCCCAAATTTGCTCCGCTATCGCTTCGCAAACTTCAGATACCCGCCGGACGTTGTGGCAAATTAATAAAACACAAAAAGGAACTATAAATGAAAAAAATAAATTTAGTAACAGGAGCAAACGGACATCTTGGAAACAATATTGTAAGAGAATTACTGAAAAATGGTGAAACAGTAAGAGCAAGTGTTCGTAATGTAAAAAACAAGAAACCGTTTGAAGGCTTAGACATTGATTTGGTGTATGCCGATTTACTTGATAAAGAGACTTTACGCAAAATAATGAAAAACGTTGATACTCTATACCAAGTTGCAGCAGTTTTTAAACATTGGAGTAAAAACCCTGAAAAAGAAATTATTCAATCAAATTTGGATATAACTCGAAATATATTGGACGTTGCTAATGAATTTAAAGTCAGAAAAATTGTTTATGTTAGTTCGTTTGCAACTATTAGTCACGAAAACCCACCAATGAATGAAAGCACTTGGAATGATGATTTTTCAAACGATTATTATAAATCAAAAGTTGTATCAGAAAAATTGGCTTGGGAGTTGGCAGAAAAATTAAATCTGAATTTAGTAACTGTATTGCCATCAGCAATTGTTGGACCAAATAACTTTGACCATCTGACAACAACAATGG
>JACNLN010000034.1 GCA_014381485.1 Fidelibacterota bacterium | reverse complement strand
GCCGGACAGGTCGGTGAAGAACCATTATTTTTTTGGTGACCCAGAAAATCAGAAAGGGATATCCGATATTTTTCATAATAATCGTGTTAGTATATCAGTTCAGGTAAATTTTTTATAGTCCTGAAATTTAGAGTGGAATTAGATCTGCTATAATTTTTCAGTAAGTTCCTTCAGGATATTGGTTAAAATTGGAGTTACACCGTTAATAACAAACTGAACAGCGATGACCATCAGAATAATGCCCATTAATCGCTGTATTATTCTCATCCCTGTTGTACCAAGTTTTGTTGAAAGTTTATCCGCTCCCAGCAGGATGAAATAAGTGATAGCCATTACCAAAAAGATCATAAGAATTAAAATGAGATAATGTATTAGCGTCGTGGCATTTCCTGAAAGAATCATCGAAGCTGTGATGGCTCCTGGACCCGCGATAAGGGGAATAGCCACAGGACTGATGGCAATGTCTTCAGATAAAAGTCCTTCTTCCTCTTCTTTTGGAGTGGATCGGGTTCGCGATACCTTAGCCTCAAGCATTCGCAGACCGCTTCGGAAAAAAATAATTCCCCCCATAATTCTGAAAGCGTCAATGGTGATGGAATATAATTTGAAAATGTAGGTTCCAATAAGAGCAAAGACGAGTAGAATGGTAGTAGCAGCAAGAATCCCTTTCTTAGCAACTGATTTCCGTTCACTCTTGTTCAGACGGCTAGTAAGAACAAGAAAAATAGGAGTTATCCCTAGGGGATTGATAAGAGTAATGAGGGTAGAAAAAGAAAGGAGAGTAAATTCAAAAATGGATTGCGGGTGGAACATCACATCCTCTCCGGTCTGCTAATACCCAGGATTTCTAAGCTGCTGGCAAGGACGGTCTTTACTCCTGATACAAGACCTATTCTTGCCACAGATAGAGAGATATCTTCAGTCACCACGCGACATTCTGTATAGAATTTGTGGAAAAGAGTAGCAAGGTCTTGCAGATAATTGGAAATAATTTGTGGTTCAAGAGAGTCTAATATTTGTTTGGTAATTTCAGGGAAATAGATCAATTCTTTGATAAGATTTAATTCCGATGGTTCTTTTAATAAAGTGAAATCAGCTGTGACGTCAGACGGTATTCCAACCTCTTTTCCATATTTTAGAATGTTGCAGATACGAGCATGAGCATACTGGAGATAATATACTGGATTTTCCTCAGATTCTTTCATGGCCAAATCCATATCGAAATTAAGATGACTCTTCATATTTCTCATGAGAAAAAAGTATCTCACCACATCTGCTCCAACAATTTCAATGAGATCATCAAGTGTCACAAAGGTTGCCTTCCGGGTGGACATGCTGACTTTCACACCCTTCTGTTTCAATGTCACAAATTGATGGATGAGAACTTGAATATGATCTGTCCTATAATTTAGACATTGCAGCGCTGAGATAACATCGGGGTAGGTATCTTTGTGATCTGAGCCAAAAATATCAACAATAAGATCAAATCCTCTCTTTATTTTATCTTCGTGATAAGCAATATCAGGGAGACGGTATGTGGGCTCCCCCGTTCGTTTGATGAGAACTGTATCCTGGGATTTTCCAAAATCTGTTGTTTTTAACCACACTGCTCCATCCAGATTGTAGGCGAGATTTTTCCTCCGTAGCCGGGAGATGACCTGATCGATTGCCTGATTTTCATAAAATGTTTTTTCATTAACAAATCCATCAAAATAAATCCCAAGTTTTTCTAGTGTTGATTTGATATCCTCAAAAATAATTTTTTCAGCAGTCTCTTTAAATACAGGAGAATCTGGTTGTTCCTTCAAGGTATCGTGGTGGATTTTGTAGATATGGTTGGCAATATCCCTAATATAGTTACCCTGGTAGCCACCCTCCGGTAGCGTCATCTTTTCTCCCAGAGATTCCATATACCGTACATAGACTGATTCCCCCAACAGGCGCATCTGTCGGCCAGCATCGTTAAAGTAGTATTCCCGAGCTACATCATAATCGTGCCATTCAAGAATGTTGGAAACTGTATCTCCCAGAACAGCCTGTCGACCATGGCCTACTGTCAGAGGACCTGTTGGATTGGCGCTTACAAACTCCACCAACGCACACTTACCTTTTCCAACATCTGTCTTGCCATACGAATCCCCAGTTTTTAGAAGTGTGATAAGCTGCTTTCGTATGTACTTGGGACTGTATATAAAGTTGAGAAATCCAGGGGGAGAAATTGTCACAGCGGAACAGTAGTCTGGAGAAAGGTGAAGATTTTCTTTTATTCTTTCGGCGAGATCAAGGGGAGAACCTTTTACCTCTTTTGCCAGTGTTAGAGCAATATTAGATGAGAGATCGCCATACTCAGGTATCTTACTTTTTTCTAAATGAACATCTCTGGTAGGCATTGAAAGTTCTTCCAGAGTCGTAAGTATCTGGTTTCGTAAATAGTCTTTAAATGTTGTTATTGTCATTGGGTAATTTTATGGATTCTGCGTGAAAAAAAGTTAAACTATTTTTCCGAACTATCAGGAGTGGATAATGTATCTTCGAATTTCTCAAAATGAGCATCCGCCCACAATCTTTCAAGTTGATAGAATTCCCTTTCCTTCTTCTGGAAGATGTGAACTACCACATCCACAAAATCCATAAGGATCCATTTTCGTATTTCTTCTCCCTCTACGTGCCACGGCTTAACTGGCGGGTCGAGTTCGTTGAGAATGGCATCAAAGATGGCTTTGACTTGAACGTCTGTGGTACCAGAGCATATCAGGAAGAAATCGGTAATGGATGTCCGTTGTCTTACATCCAATAACAGAACATTATCTGCCTTTTTAGATATAGCTAAGTTAGCAATATTACGTGCCAGTTCTTTCGAAGAAATTTGGGATGTACGTTTTTTAGATGTTATCAATACAGAGGCTGAGTCTTGAGAAAATCACGGAATGGTTTAATAGTGTTGTAATCCTGACCAATGACAAGAGTGACATCGTGGTCAAGTGATAGATTGGGTTTAAGAAGAATTCTGGTGGTGTCACTTTTCGGGATATTTAATAGCTCAGCCACCCGATAAGAGCCCTCGAAAAACTGACTACGTTGAATAATGTGAGTGCGGGGATAATTGAAATGATTGGCATTCTCAGTATTTACCACATCAATGTGGCGGGTTCGAAGGTAATCTGTAAAGTGTTGGGCAAGATTTTTTACGCCACAACCATTTAACACTTCAACCTCGATTGATGAGAAGGGGGATTCCTCGTAGGATGTCGTGATGAGTTGTGGCGGAGAAATATTACGTCTGTCCTGATTAATGCGAATACTTCCACGCCAGCTGCGTTGTATGATGGAAAATAGAAATCCAAGACAGATGACAGATAGCAACACAATTGTCGTATTCATTAATGGAATACGATTATTGGAACGTTTCTTTCGAGATGATTTCCTTTTTTGATTTACCATCGAGGTGACTATTCAACCTCGTGGGGGTAGAAGGGTAACGATAAAGGATTCAGATTCTTGTGGTAGTAAAGAGGGTAGTTGTCAACTCCAATATGAAAGAGAAAATTATCTGAGGGACGATATTGAAGATTCAGTCCGTAGTATATGTCACCTTCATAAGGATTGATACCTGTCTGGAATGTTGAGAATGTTGGATGAACAAGGTTGAAGTTTGCCTTAATTGACCACTTATCAGAAAGAAGATACTGCAACCGATTGGAATAGATTCCATAACTGAAACTTTGTCCAGCAAAGCTTGTCATGACCAGAGAAAAGCTGTGATTGATGGATAAATTATCGGGATTGAATAGCAGTATAGATGGTGACTGGGGATTGGTATAATTGGTTTTTTTCTCGGGCAAATCGTGTCGGAACTGAGCATAGAGAGATGTCTCCGCCACAATGAAAAGGATTATAAAAGCTGTTGTTTTAAGATGTTTCATATAACTCGTGATAGATACGATTCATTTCCAACAATTGTTCCTGAGTGTTGATCCCTGCCACTTCTCTTGTATCCTCGACCGTTTCGACAGCAATTTTACCACCCATTGACTGTATCAAAGGTAGAACATCCGGAAGGTAATACTCACCCTGGATATTGTCACATTCAACCTCCGGGAGACACTGGAATAAATACCGACTATCAAAGATGTAAACACCTGCGTTTACCTCTCGAATTTCCACTTGTTCATTCGTACAATCTTTATGCTCAACAATCCGATTGAGCGTTCCGTCACTATTCCGAACGACCCTTCCGTATCCAGCGGGGTTTTCAAAAATCGTAGTCAGCACCGTTGCTGCTGCCCCATAAACATAATGTCTATGCACGAGTTTGTCAAGGGTCATTTGAGAAAGAAGAGGGACATCTCCAGATAAAATAAGGATATTTCCGTCAAAATCAGAAAATTTATCTTTCGTTTGCAGTATCGCATGCCCTGTTCCCAGGCGTTCTTTCTGCTCAACAGGGACAACATTGTAATGTGAAGTTGCACTGGCTACCCGTCCTTTGATGTTACTCACAACTATGACAATTTTACTCCCCTTGAGATGCTTTGCTTGTTCGATGACGTGAGCTATCATTGGTTTTCCACCGACATGGTGAAGAACTTTTGGAAGGTCAGATTTCATCCGTTTGCCATGTCCCGCTGCGAGAATAATGATTCCTAACGGTTTTTTATCACCCATAAAGCTTTCCCTCTTTAATCATACCACCCCCCAGAAGCGTATTATCTGAATAAAACACAGAGGATTGGCCGGGAGTAACGGCAAATTGAGGAGATTCAAAGTCTACGGAGATTGTGTCATTTTCACCTTTTGTAATTTTACACGGAACGCCGCTGTGGTTGTATCTAATACGTACACTGACGGAATTAACATTAACAGTGTCCGGATTCTGGAGCCAGTTCAATTGTCCTACAATACATCCATTAAAAAACATTCGTTCTCGGGGAACGAGAGTGATAGTATTGTTTTCCAGATCGATTTTTTGTACATAATGTGGTTTGGGGCCAAAAGCACCTAGCCCTCGGCGCTGACCAATCGTGTATTGAGAAATACCGGAATACTCTCCTAGTTTCCCTCGTTTTTCATTCATGAAATTGCCAGATTGTTCAGAAGCAACTTTATCAGGGGTATACATGGATAGAAATTTCCGATAGTCGTTTTCGGGAACAAAACAGACGTCCTGGCTCTCAGATGCCTCTGCGCTCTTTAAATTTAAGTCGGCAGCAATTTTTCTCACATCGGATTTTGTAAGTTGCCCCAACGGAAAGAGGATTCTTGGTAGATTGGATTTTTGAATTCCCCACAGAACATAGGATTGGTCTTTTTTTGAGTCTGCCCCTTTTTTTAGCTTGGGATTTTCCGGATCACTTCTATCAATGTTAGCATAGTGACCGGTAGCAAACCAGTGAGCTCCCAATCGATCGGCTTCCTTTAACCCAGCACTAAATTTTATGAACGTGTTACACTGGACGCACGGATTGGGAGTGCGCCCTACGAAGTATTCATTAACAAAGTCATCAATAACAGATTTATGAAATTCATCTTGAAGATCAACAGTGTGGTGAAGAACTCCCAATTGCTCACAAACAAGTTTTGCTCGATTTATGGCATCCATGGAACAGCATTTCGATTCATAGAGAAGGTTACCGTCAGAATCCCGATATTCCCAAAGTTTCATCGTCACGCCAATTGCATCATAGCCCTGGTCCAGAATCAATTTGAGAGCAACAGAGCTGTCCACTCCGCCAGACATCGCCACGAGGACACGGTTTTTATCAATGACAGCACTCATTCATATGTATACTTGATGGGTTCCCAAATGACCATACATTTAATTTATTTATCTGCAATACCTCAGTTAGTGGTGGAGATCCCAAGAACCAAGCTCCAAACTCCAAGAACCAAGAAACAAAAGTAGGTGAATATCTGGGATTTGGTTCTTGGACCTTGGTTTTTGGGTTTTGCCGACTTGGTGGCGGATCCACACAAGACTGAGGGGTTACATTTATCGTAATAGTGATAAAATAATCTAAGTAAATAATCATAGAAAATTAGTAACTGTTCAGTGAAGGTTGTTCATTCTATGACAAGGATAAAGACCGCGGACTCGCAAGAACCAAAAATCAAGAGTCAAGCTCCAGGATTAAGGAATAGGAATCAATCCCAGGAATTTAGGGAAGCATTATCACTGTCACGTCGTAGCAAATATGTCAAAAGTAAGTTCACTCTTTGGAATCTCTAATCAGAGACTTTATTGAAGATTGTAGCAAGAATGGCTTTTATCTCACCGGACTCTTTAACCAATCTTTTTACCTCCTGTTGATTGCCAATCTTTGTTCGTTCCATAATCCGTAACCAGTAATTTGATTCTCGAGCCTCTTTTAAGGCAATGCCAATCTTATGTCTGAAATCAGCACGGGAATTCGTTGCCTGAGATTCCTCATAATTCGCACCGACAGAAGTTCCGGACTTTGCAAGTTGATACCGAACTACATCGTTCTCTTTCTTATACGAAACGGTCTTCAATAGGAGTATGATGTCAACAGCAAATTCGAACGTTCTTTCTAAGAGGTTGATATCATAAGCTGAACCCTCTTCCCTTATTTGCAAAACCATTGGACTTGTTTCCTTCACAACATACATTTTTGTTTCATCCCGGGTTTTCTTATTATTCTTATTGTTTATTTCCAGGAGTCTCCTAGCTGGGTTTTATTTTTTTGGTTCTTGGTTCTTCAACCTTCATTCCTGTTCTATGAAGGGAAAATTGGTGGCTGAATGGTTACTAAAATTAATCATATTGAGAAAATGAAAGGAGAAGAGACTAAAATTCATTGCGGATCTCTGCGTATTTGACGGTACTTTGTAAGTTACGATAAAATGAAGGTTTTCTCTCGTCAAGTAAATCAAGGGTAGCTTGCCTATCGTAACTAAACCGTCGTACATCCCAGTTGAATTCATTTCCCACAGTGAGAAACCCAACAGCTCCTTTAGGATTTTTATCAAATGGTAATCCGGTTGCTCCCTGACAGAGGATCTTAAGATTACCATCTTGTTCGAAGCGGGGGATATGAATATGGCCATGAACAAAAACAAATTGGTCAACATTGGGATTTAGAAGTGCGACATGATTTCGCCAGTTAGTGGCTTCTTCTATTGATGGGGGTTCATCGTCGCGCCCATACCATGCATGGGTAAATTCAACCTGCGTGTTATCAATTATTTCCCTGTGTGAAATATGCATCTGACGAATAAAATCGATTCCCTCCTGACCGATTTGCTCATAAGTCCACCGTTCATTCTGAACGATACCGATGCAGATTGGGTCGTAGGGATTCATCCCCTCTAATGAGGGATTTTCCTGTTCCCAAATCTTCTCAATTAAATATCTGTCATGGTTTCCACGAATAAAGATGCAATTGTTGAGAGACAATAGAATTTCTAGAACTTCTACCGGAGCTGGCCCCAGAGCGAAGCAGTCCCCCAAACAAATCAACTGATCCACATCTTTGTGTTCTTCAATAATTGAAAGGGCAGTCTTAAACGCAGAGAGATTGCTGTGAATATCCGATAGAATAGCAAATGTTTTATCAGCCATAAGTGAGGTTCAATTGATTGTTTAGATTTAAATTAAGTTAACAAACATTTTAATTTGGTTCAATGAATCTTTTTTCCAGTTTTATGAGATGTCAATACAATACGTAATACCTAAGTTACGGGGGAAATCCCGTACCGGAGGAGTCCCTACGGGAAAAGGGGTAACAATAAGCACGCCTGCCTTGTGTAGTGCAAAGCTACTACATCAGGGTGCTTATTGCTACTCGATGCTACCGTAAAACAAGTTCCATATTCTTGTTCTCTGTGTACTCTGTGGCTATAAAGGGAGTTACGCTCTGAAAAAAGGCTTAAAACCTT
>JACNLN010000037.1:5372-8037 GCA_014381485.1 Fidelibacterota bacterium | reverse complement strand
TTATTGATACTTTACACATTTTTAAAATTGCTTATGAATTTTTCAGGTAAACAATCCAAGTTATGAATTTTCCAAAATTTGAATAATCTCTTTTACTGCACTGTCAAGGTCATCATTTACAACACTATAATCGTATTCCTTTTCATATTCCATCTCGAATTTCACCCTCTCAAGACGTTTCTCAATACGGGCATCTGAATCTGAACCTCGCTTTTTTAACCGACGTCGCAACTCCTCAAAACTGGGAGGTTTGATAAATATCGTCAAAGTATTATTCGGAAAAGCTTTTTTAACTGCCACACCTCCTTTTACATCTACTTCGAGGAGAATAGTTTCATTTTTTTCTATACACTCCTGAAGAGTATTTTTTGATGTACCATAAAGATATCCATGAACTTCCTCATATTCCACCAATTCTCCCAATTTCACTTTCTGGTTAAACTTTTCCTCAGAGATAAAGTAATAGTCATACCCATCTTTCTCATAAGGTCGTTTGGGGCGGGTAGTATAGGAAATGGAAAAATCAAAGGCAGGCATCCGATGTTGAAGTTTTCGACAGATAGTACTTTTACCAGCACCTGAAGGAGCGGATATAACAACCAAATTTTTTTTCATAGGACGTTCTGAACTTGTTCTCTTAGTTTCTCCACTTCGTCTTTCAACTCAATCACTATGCGACTAATTTCCAGTTGATTGGTTTTTGAACCAATGGTATTTATTTCACGGACAATTTCCTGCAACAAAAACTGTAATCGTTTTCCTACTGGTTTATCTGTGTTAAGAAACAATTTGAATTGATCAAAGTGGCTTCTACAACGAACGATTTCCTCGTTGATATCTAATTTATCAGCTAATATAGCGGCTTCCTGGATGATACGAGAATCATCATCTGGAATGTCCTTCATCATCTCTGATATCTTCGCTATGTATTTATCTTTATTATAACTTACAGACTCTTGTTGAATTTCCTCAATATTATCAATATTTGTGAAGAGAGTAGCCAGTCTATCTCTGAAATCTTGTGACAGTTTCTTTCCTTCCCGATTTCTCATATCTTCTAATTCTCTGAGGGATTTATCTACCGCTTCTGAAACAACTTCCTCATCAACTTCTAATTTATCATTTGTAACAAGGAGATCCTTCAGATCCACCATATCGGAAATGTTGATTTCGATTCCATAATCATTGTGAATAGTCTTCAGTATAGACTGATAAGCTTCGTATTTGTTTCTATCTAATACCATCATCTCATTTCCCACGATTCCAATGGTATCAATCTGCAATGTCACTTCTACCCGGCCTCTCTGACACACTTTCTGAACTTTTCGTCGGATGGTTTCTTCAATCCGTAACGAGGTCTCACACCCCTTGTAATGATAGTCAAAATAACGGCTATTCACCGATCGGATTTCAACTGAGAATGGAGCACCATTGGAAATTCCTCTGGCTGAACCGAATCCTGTCATACTTTTAATCATATCTTTGATTCATAAAATTTCGATCAAAACATAGACGATACAGTATAATAATACAAGTTAAATTCCAAACTATAAACTTTAAATAATTAACAATTTATCCACAATTACTCATTTAACTTTTCACGTAGTGATTTTAGGACATCTGACTGTATTTTCAAAGAAAGATAATGGCTGGTTCCTAGATTACTGCTTAGTGGTGAAGGTGTAAATGCATAATCAATAGAACCAAAAGAGAAATTCATTCCAACACCAACAGAATAATTTGTGATAGGATTACGTCCTATACGGAGATGAAAATTATCACTGTAATGAATATTTAGTCCTACTCGAAGGTTACTTCCCATATTCCCGATTAAAAAATCATCGGATTTTAACCTTCCCGCGGTTGAAATAAACAAATTTGTCATAAAATCCACTTTCAGCTTTTGAACCAGCAATGGGAAGTTATACATATTCCCGATTGATATTTCAGGTGTAATTCTCTCAACAGTACCAGACTCCCAGATTACCCATGAAGTAGTAATATCCCGAATGGATATTCCGAAAATATTATTCTCTCCCATAGATCGGTACATCCCAAAATCGAATCCAATGCCATATCCCGCGTGAGAACCCAACTGGTGCCATAATCCCTTGACGTTTCCCCCTATTTGCCAGTTATGCAGAGAGGTGGCAAAACCAATGATTCCAGCCCACTGAACCTGATTGAAATATGTAACTTTTTCCGGTATAATTCGTTCACTAATGTCATCAAGGGAACCTGAGTTGTACAACAAAGCCCGGGTGGTATTTGGAATGTTTTCTACTTCCTCACGAATAAAAACCAGAGACCACTTTGACTTAAAGTTATTCTTTAAGTTAGTTCCGATAATATCAAATTTAACGACACCTGCAAATCTTTCTTGATGGGCATAACAGAGCACTTTTTCTTCACTTTCGAAAAGTCGTGCGGGATTCCATAGAATTGCTAATGGACCGGTAGCAGAAGCAACCTCTGCCCCGCTCAGAGCGATGGCACGAGCATCACCAACTCCTTCATACACCTGGTTTCCATACTTAACCCAGATTGATTCCCCAGCTTTTAAAAAAGAGAGGAAAAAGATTATTATGAAAATTAAACGGTTCATTACACTTTTTTGTCGGTCAGGCTTTTGACTGATATGTTTTCGAACTTCCTGTACATTTAC
>JACNLN010000037.1:0-5202 GCA_014381485.1 Fidelibacterota bacterium | reverse complement strand
GGGAGGTTTTCCAACTGAAAAGTTCCACGATATAAATTTTTAACTGATATTAAGAATCATAATTGGCTAACTCAAAGCTTTACCAAAGACCACATTGAGCGTCTTATCCACAGAATACCTTGATCGGACAAACTCACATAAGCGATATCCTGAGAGAACTTCATAAGCGATCATTACTAAGTGTATTCAAGATATGCTTATGTTATACTCACCCACACAAATTTATCCGGCTACCGACGGATCTGTCAGGCTTTCGACTGATCAGTCAGATACCGGACTGACCTGTCCGGCTCCTGATGGATTGGTGAAGAACCAATTAAATTTTTATTTTTCATTCAACTGATTACAGATCATACTCTGATTTCAATTCATCTAATTTTTTCAACGCTTCAAGGGGAGTCATTTTATCAATATCCAGATCTGCTAACGTTTCCCTTAACCTTAATTCCTGTTCAGAAAATAAGTCCAACTGATTAGACGTCGAACCGGGTGGAATAGTTCCCTCGATTTCAGGGGATTCGTGATGTACCAGTTGATGAAGGATGTTCGTAGCTCGCCGGATGACGGAGTCAGGTACACCTGCCATTTGCGCCACGTGAATCCCGTAACTCTTATCACACGATCCAGGAATAATCTTTCTCAAGAAGACAATTTTATCTCCAAACTCCTTTACTGCCACATTATAATTTTTTACACGAGAAAGAATCTCTTCAAGCTCAGTTAATTCGTGATAATGGGTAGCAAATACAGTTCTTGGCTGAGAGGAAGGTGTCTCGTGTAAATATTCTGTAATCGCCCACGCAAGTGATAGACCATCATACGTGGCTGTCCCCCGACCGATTTCATCAAAAAGTACCAGACTCTGAGAAGTAGCATTATTCAATATATTTGCTGCCTCGATCATTTCCACTAAAAATGTGGATTCTCCACCAGCTAAATTATCACTGGCGCCAACACGGGTAAAAAGGCGATCCACCACGCCAATCTCTGCTTTCTGAGCGGGTACATAACTCCCCATCTGTGCCAGAACAACAATCAATCCCACCTGCCGAAGATATGTGGACTTCCCCGCCATATTGGGACCGGTGACCAGCAGGATTTGGTCTCTGTCCGTTGAAATATCAAGATCATTAGGAATAAACTTCTCTCCTGCCGGCATAATGACTTCCACGACTGGATGCCTGGATTCCTCCAAACTGATATTCGTTCCATCAGTTATTAATGGTTCCGTGTAATGGTTTTCCACAGCTACTTCAGCTAATGTGGCGTGGAGATCGATCTGATTTAACACCTCGGCGTTTGTTTGTATTTTTGCCGCTTGTTTCAAAACCTCTGTTCGAAGAAATTGGAAAATTCCCATCTCAATTTCCACCAGCCTTTCCTCCGCATTGAGAATTTTCTCCTCGTATTCCTTCAATTCAGGTGTTATAAATCGTTCTGCATTTACCAGTGTCTGTTTTCTTATGTAGCTGTTCGGGACTTTATCGAGATGGGGTCGGGTGACTTGCAGATAATACCCGAATACCTTGTTGTACCCAATTTTCAGAGAAGGGATACCTGTCCGTTCCTTCTCAGACTTTTCCATCGAATTAATCCAATCTTTTCCCCCTTTTGCAATAGCCCGTAATTCATCCAATTCTTCATTGACATCATCTCGAATGATACCTCCTTCCCCCACTGTAATTGGAGGAGAATCTACAAGGGTATTTTCGATGGATGTTACAATGTCAGCAGTATCTTCAAATTGTTCACCCAATAATTGAAGAGCAGTGCTTCCAGAATTTTGAAGATGATTGTAAAGATCAGGGATCAATGTTAGAGTCGATTTTAGATAGACAAGATCTCTTGGGGTAGCTTTACCTCGACTTAATTTCCCCACTAACCGTTCCAGATCACTACAATTCATCAATCTTCGCCGAATAACACTCCGGAAATCTTCATCGGTAACAAATCCTTTTACACAGGAAAGACGATTTTCTATTCGCTGCTTGTTGGTGAGGGGATGTTTCAACCGTTTCCGCAGAAGCCTTCCGCCTCCGGGGGTCACTGTTTTATCCAACACACTGATTAAAGTCCCGTGAACCCCCTGAGTTGCCAGTGAATAGAAAAGTTCCAGATTTCGCACTGTGAACTCATCCAGCCCCATAATCTCCTCGTTCCTAATGGGAACCAATTTTGTGAGGTGATGGAGGGCGCTCTTAATATTATGTTGGACATATCGAAGAATCACACCTGCAGCTGTTATCCCAACAGTAAAATCCTCGCATCCAAACCCTTTCAAAGAGGTCATACCAAAATGATCAATGAGGGAAGAATAGGATGTATCGTAGTTAAATGACCATTCATCCATCTCAGTCACAAATGGGCGGATTTTCTTGAACCAGGTTTCCTGTTCAACATTCGACTTTTCCGGGATGATCACTTCCTTAGGAAAAAACTTGACCATAATTTCATGTAGATTACCTTCACCTGACTCACCGACATAAAATTCCCCCGTGGAGTGATCAAAAAATGCGAATCCGGTTAGATCTTTGTTACCATGAATAGCAGCTAAAAAATTGTTTGATTTTTCATCAAGGTATTTTTCAGATATTGTTGTGCCTGGAGTAACCACCTCCACCACTTCCCGCTTGACGATTCCTTTTGCTAGTTTAGGATCTTCCACCTGTTCACAAATCGCCACCCGCAACCCTGCTTCAATGAGCTTATGAAGATATGAATCGAGAGCATGGTGAGGAAATCCAGCCAGAGGAACAGAAGCGGCTGCTCCATTCGCTCGTTTCGTCAGAGCGATGTTTAAAATTCTTGATGTAACTTTTGCGTCATCTTCGAAGGTTTCGTAAAAATCCCCCATCCGAAAAAGAACAAGAGTGTCGGGATGTTTTGCCTTGATGCTATGATACTGCCGCATTAAAGGCGTCATTTCTTCCCTTTTTTTTGACTTCTTACCAGCCATCACAGAAGAATCCTGACGTTTCCATCCCGCATAGTTATCTCGTGCCTGTCAAGATATTCAAGAAGCGGAATGGCGTGCTTTCTGGTTGTATTCGTAAAAGATTTAAAGTCCACCACAGACATCCTGGAATCCTTTTCAAAAAATTGTCTGACCTTTGATTTTAAAGATTTCAGATTCTCGGCGTGAATCCAAAGATCTCGATTAATTTCAACAATTTTATTGTCGTTTTTCAAAATATGCAGGAGTTGAAGTAAATGTGAGATTGGAACATTTTGCAGTGTAGCAATTTCTGATGACGATAAGAGATTAAACTTGCTGTCCAATAGATGCTTTTCAACATTTCGAGTAATAGCCATATCGCCAGATTTCAATTGAATCTGAAATCCTACCAGTCGGATGAAACCATTATCAATTTCCACTTTTCCGTGGCTCTTTAACAATTCTGTTAGAAAATCATAAAGAGATAAACTGATCCCCATCTTCTGGATTAACTCTTCACGTCTTGCCCCTTTTTTATAAGGATTACGAGAATGAAATGCCTCAAGAAATCCAATCAGCCTGTCCTTATGTCCATCCACAGATAATCGGGGTAATATGTATGGATTTTTGTCTAAACCAAATCGTATCACATCAACTTTTTCCGCTAATGTCTTGATATTATACTTTGACAACTGCCAGCGGTGAGTCCAATCCTTCACAGTTAGTGGGGAATTTGCACTTTCTTCTAAAAACTTTATAAACCGCCCCTCACTGCTCAGTCCGAAAATGTCTGATAGCCACTTTTTACAAATCTTCCATTTAGGGGGTGGATTCGCATCGATGACTTTACCTCCTCCCATTGTTTCCGCCGGTGAATAAAACCGAATAATTACCGGATCATCCACCGCTGGTACACCAGGGGATTCCAATTTGATGAGGGCAGATGAACTCTCCCCAGCTTTCAGCTCCTTCTCCTTTCCAGCCAGAAAAACCCGACCTAATATTTCGTCGGTTCCGAGATGTACCCTGATTCGCTGTTCGTGTTTCAAACGTCTAAGGGTTGATGAAATGAGGGAAATTTCAACTCCAATTGTCGTGGTGGTTTGTAACATCCCACGGGAAGCAATAACGGTGCCACGTTTTAGATTTCTACGTTCTATCCCAGCAAGATTTATGGCAGCCCGATCACCCGTTTTAACAGACCTGACTTCCCTGGCGTGAGACTGCAATGCTCGAACCTTTGTGACAATCCCATTTGGTAAAATCTCCACTTCATCACCAGCGGAAAGTGACCCGCTCACAACAGTCCCTGTTACCACGGTCCCAAATCCTTTTTTGGTGAAAACCCGATCCACACACAGACGGAAAAATCCTCGATCTTTCTTTTCTTTTACCTGACCTGCCAAGTTCAACAGAATTTTTCTCAGTTCCTCGACCCCTTCACCTGTTACAGAAGATACTCGAATGATGGCGGCACTATCTAAAAAAGAATCCTGCACATATTCCCCTATTTCCTCTTCGAGAAGATCCAGCCACTCACTTTCTTCTACCAGATCTATTTTTGTTATGGCAATACAACCGGTCTGTACACCAAGTAGTTTGAGAATGTCGAGATGCTCACGAGTCTGGGGCATAATACCATCGTCAGCCGCAATCGTTAGAAGAGCAATATCTACTGTACTCACCCCTGCTACCATATTGCGGATAAATTTTTCGTGACCCGGGACATCAATGATGGTGATATCATCAGTGAGAAAAGCAAAACCGAGGTCAATTGTCATCCCCCGCTCTTTCTCCTCCGGATGGCTATCCGTATCCGTCCCGGTCAGTGCCTTAACGAGGACTGTCTTACCGTGATCGATATGACCCGCTGTACCGATGACAATTTGAGACATCTGCTTTCTTACTTCAATTTTTTTAACTGTTTTACAAATTTCTTTTCATCAAAATTGCTCTCGTCGCCCAAGACATCCCATATCTCCATCATGACAACACTCGCAATCATTTTAACTGCACGCTCACGAGAGTATCCATCATCCATCAAACGGTTAAGTGTTTGTTCCGTTTCAGGAGGAGTTTTTTTACGAATTTGATTTTCCACAACCTCTAAAACAACTCTTTTCAGTTGTGGATTGTATTCTTGTTCGTTTGTATTCATCATTGTGATATAGACTCCTGTGATATTAACGCTAAATCAATTATTTACGACAGGTAAATTTAACTGAAATTAAAACTTTGCGGAAGTTATACTTGACCAAACGTCTAAC
>JACNLN010000099.1:36412-37934 GCA_014381485.1 Fidelibacterota bacterium | reverse complement strand
GTTAAAACTTTATGGCTTTATTTCACTGACAATTTACATATTACGTTTTACGTTTTACTTAATTAGTGAATAAATTATAATTACCATCTATCTGTTAATTTAGTTATAAAATATTTCCCGCATTATGTCTCAAAAATGACCTATTGTAAAAAGTAAATTAGACTTTTATTGATGATTCAAATCTTCACGAATTTTATTTAACGCTGAACCAGCTTTGAACCAATCGATCTGCTGTTGTGAGTAAGAATGATGGAGCTCGATTAACTCTTTCTTACCGTCAGCATGGGAAATTACAGCTTTTACTAACTTCCCCGGAGTAAATTTGTCCAAACCAATAATGCTGATCCGGTCATCTTCCTGGATTTTCTCATAGTCATCAGGGTTAGCAAATGTCAGCGCAAGTACACCCTGTTTCTTCAAGTTGGTTTCATGGATACGTGCAAAACTTTTTACAATGATGGCTCGGGCTCCTAAATAACGCGGTTCCATAGCGGCATGCTCACGACTGGAACCCTCACCGTAGTTATCATCCCCAACAACTACCCAGCCAATTCCTCTGGATTTGTAATCCCTGGATATGTCGCTGAATCGAATGTGTTTTTCTCCAGTGAGAATATTTGTTCCCATCCCTGCTTCACTGCTAAACACATTCACTGCACCAATGAACATATTATTGGAAATATTATCAAGATGTCCCCTAAAACGGAGCCATGGTCCAGCGGGGGAAATATGATCCGTGGTGCATTTTCCTTTTGCCTTCAACAGAATAGGTAAATCCGTTAGGTCTTGCCCATCCCAACTATCAAATGGACTCAACAGCTGTAGCCTTTCGCTTTCAGGATAAACAGTAACTTTAACTCTATGCCGATCCTCTGGAGGTTCCAGGAAACCTTCTTTCCCTCTCTCAAACCCCTTCTTTGGCAGCTCGTCTCCAACAGGAGGATCCAGTTTAACCTCTTCACCATTTTGATTGATGAGGGTATCGGTTAAGGGATTAAAGGTCATAGCTCCGCCAAATGCCATTGCGGTTACGAGTTCTGGACTGGCAATAAACGCGTGGGTTCCGCTATTTCCATCATTACGTCGTGCAAAATTCCGATTGAAGGAAGTAATAATAGAATTTTTTTCACCTTCCTCCCTACCGTGGCGCGTCCATTGACCGATACATGGTCCACACGCATTAGCAAGAACCACTCCCCCCACCTCTTCGAGTGCCTGAAGTTGACCATCTCGATGGATGGTAGCACGAATCTTCTCAGACCCGGGGGAAATCATCAATTCTGATTTTAACATTAATCCCTTTTCAATTGCCTGCCGGACAACGTGAGCAGATCGCTCGATATCCTCATACGATGAATTAGTACAACTTCCAATTAATGCAACATCCAGTTTTTCGGGATAATTTTTTTCCTTTACTTCACCACCAAGTTTTGATATAGGTCTGGCAAGGTCGGGGGTAAAGGGACCAACCACATACGGTTCGAGTGTAGACAGATCAATTTCAATAACCTGATCATAAAAT
>JACNLN010000099.1:0-36129 GCA_014381485.1 Fidelibacterota bacterium | reverse complement strand
CCTGTTGCCCCTTTTGCTGTTAGTATCCCCGCCAGTTTTAGAATCACATCTTTTGGTGAAGCCCAGCCATCAAGTTTGCCTACCAACTTAACCCCAATAATACCCGGCCAGAGGAGCTCCCATGGCATGCCAGACATTACATCAACTGCATCAGCCCCTCCAACTCCGATAGCAATCATCCCAAGACCACCAGCATTCACAGTATGCGAATCTGTCCCAATCATCATTCCTCCGGGAAATGCGTAGTTCTCCAGGATAATCTGATGGATAATTCCAGCGCCGGGCTTCCAGAAGCCAATGCCATATTTCTGTGAAATCGAATGGAGAAAATCATAAATTTCACTGTTTTCATTCAACGCATTGGTAAGATCAACATCAGCCCCAACTTCCGCCCGAACCAGGTGATCACAGTGAACTGTTGTTGAAACTGCTGTACTCTCACGACCTGCCATCATAAACTGCAGAAGTGCCATCTGTGCGGTAGCATCCTGCATAGCTACCCGGTCAGGATTGAAATTAATGTATGACTTTAAACGTTTAGGGATATCTTCAATAATACCACCTAAATGAGCTATTAATACTTTCTCAGTAAAAGTCAAGGATCGTCCGAATAATCTCCGTCCTTCTTCCACTTTTTTCCTGTAAGTATAATATGTTTCTTTGATCATATCTATGTCCTTAATCATTCTTCCATCCCTCACATTTTCCAATTTTGAATTGATAATTTTTACTGCCTACTTTAGACAAGGAACTATAATTCAAGCCTCTCGTAAAATGCTAAAGTTACTAGTTGAAAGTTACAATTGAGAGTATGAAATTTCAATCCCAATTGATATGCTATTAATTCAAATCTGAAAGACCAAGATAAAACTAAATCACACAGTGAAAATTAATACGATTATCTCTCTAATAGTTCTTTGCCTTAGCACATCTCTATATGGTCAATCATGGAAAGTTATACAGAGTACACCAGAGCGATTAACCATGATTGTCCAAAATTCCCCACAAAAATCTGAGTCACAAATTAACGAAATCTATTTTGCAATTGGACTCCCAACCAATGACCTGCCACAAATTATCATCAATAACCAGGAAACATCAACATACTCCCTATCAGAAAAATATCCTCTGCACTACGATCCAGCTGGGGCAATCATTTCCTGGGAATCCTTAGGAAAGTTTCGAGATCTCAACGTTGGTGTATTGAAAGTCATTCCTTTTTCTGGTAAAAATAGACATAGTCTGTCCTTGCTTACACACATTCAATTCACGATACTATTTAAGCAAAGTAAATTCTCTCCTGCAAAAGCAGGAAAATTTGAGACAGCACTTTATCGCAACCGCATTGTGAATTGGAATGTTGCAAAAAATTGGTTAGATCGTCCACCCTCCAGACAAATCATAGAACCCCCTATAAAATACCGATTTCAATACCAACCTATAGTTCCAGATACGTTGAAGGATACCACTCTTCAGGCAGACTATATCATCATTACACCTGAGGAATTTCTGACCGTTGCTGAAGACCTGGCAAACTACAGAACAACTGAAGGTATTAACTCAATAGTTGCCCCCCTTGAAGCAATCTATGATGAATTCAATGAGAGTGGTAATTTAGAGACATGGGTAACCATTCGTGAATTTTTAAAATATACAATCTCAGATACTGGATGGCAATCTCCAGCCCCAACATTTGTTTTGCTGCTTGGTGATGGACCCAATCCTATTCCTACCTATCCGAAACAAAGCAGCTTTTCTTCAGACAGTCGGTTCGTTTATCTGAATGATGGCAGTAATTTACCTGAAATGGCAATCGGTCGATTTCCTGTGGAAACAGTAACCGAAGCTGAGAATGTTGTAGAAAAAATCATCGATTATGAATCAGATCCTGAGATGGGTTTGTGGCGACAGAGAATTACGCTGATAGCCGATGATTTCAAAAGACCAAATCCTAATGATATCACACATCTCACAAACAATGAATATATTAGTAACCTAATTCCTCAATTATTAGAAGTAAATAAATTGTACATGGAAGAATTTCCTGAGGTCAATGATGGATCAACTTACGGTGTGTCGAAACCTGATGCTACAGAAGCGCTGCTGGATTACCTTGAACAGGGTACCGTACTTCTAAACTATATTGGTCACGGATCAGAATACCAATGGACACAGGAAGGATTACTTAAACCAGACCACCTGTCCTCCATCAATACAGGAATGAAACTTCCTATCTGGCTGATTGCTACTTGCAGCTGGGGGAAGTTTGATAATCCAGAAGGTAACGCTATGTGCGAAGATATTTTACGTCTCCCTCAAAATGGAGCCATCGCTATCATTTCCTCCATCGAGAGAATCACTTATGGAGCTAATGAAGATTTTGCCATTGACATGTTTGAGAATTTTTTCCCATCAGGAAATGTTACAACAGGTAGGTTGGGGATCATTTTTCAAACGGTTCAAAAGGGAAGTGATGGAAATGAGAGATTCCATCTTCTGGGTGATCCAGCATTGAAAATCGCCCTTCCCTCAAACACCGTGAGTGTGGATAGTGTGACTCCTGATTCCTTAGTAGCATTGTCTAAAGGCAGTTACAATGGACAAACTGGTATTGATGCACCTGACGAAGGCAATGGTTTTGCCGTTCTGTACGATAGTGATCGTAGAGTTTACAGTTTAAATAGTGAAACCGATACGATATGGTACACCCTTCCCGGTCGAACTCTATTTCGCGGACAAATATCCTTCCAGTATGGTCAATATCAAGGAGGTTTTATTATTCCAAAGGATGTGAATTATCAGACAAGTGACGGACGACTTACTATTTACTTGTACGGAGAGAACGGAAATGAACTTTGGGAAGGTCTTGGAGTAAGAGAAAATCTAATTTTCTCAGGCAGTGCTGCCAACCCCCCAGATGTTGATGGACCCCTCATCTCATTCAATACGGAAACAAGAGATCTTGAATGGGGCGACCATATCGATGAAAACTCCAATATTATAATAAAAATCTCTGATCCTTTAGGGATTAATGTAACTGGTGAGATTGGTCACAGTATTTCGCTCTGGTTCGATGAGGATGAATCAAATGCTAACAACCTCACAAACCTTTTCGTTTATGATCCAGGAAGTGACAGTTCTGGAACTCTTGACTTACCTCTGCTGGATATTCAAACCAACCAATCCTTAATAACAATAAAGGCTTGGGATAATGCCAACAATCCGTCCCAGAAATCTATTAAATTGAATATAACCGCAGGAACAGAACTAATACTCACAAATGTTTTTAACTATCCGAATCCTTTTCAGACGAATACTCAATTTGGATTTGAAGTTAATAAAGAATCATCCGTAAAAATCAGAATTTATACGCTGGCTGGACAGTTAGTTACCCATCTGGCGCCCAATGAACTCTTCTATGGCTACTCTCACATCAATTGGAATGGTCTAGATGATTTTGGAGATCAAATTGCCAACGGTGTGTATCTATATCAGCTGGATGCACAATCTACTGATACAGATGAAAAAAACACTTATATTGGAAAAATTGCCAAATATCGATGACGACTGAAATCACACCATTTATACTTGCCTCTGATTCCCCCCGCAGAAAAGAAATTTTACAAAAAGTCGGATTTCCTATCGAGGTTCACCCAAGTCAGGTAAATGAAGATTACAACCCATCAGCAAGTCCCGAAAATTTTGTCAAGCATTTTGCTATGTTAAAGGCAAATTTAGTCGCCCCGAAATTTCCTGATAGAATTATCGTTGCTGCTGATACAATTGTAGTTTTGGATGGTATGATCCTTGGAAAACCTAAGGGAAAATCAGGTGCAATTGAGATGTTGAGGAAATTATCTAACAAAACTCACAGCGTATTTACAGGAGTCGCTCTGGTCAAAAAACAGCTTAATGCTACGGAAAACTTTTTTGAAAGAACCGATGTTACATTTCTTCCCCTGTCAAATGATATGATCCGGTATTACGTTGAGACATCTCAACCATTTGATAAAGCAGGTGCCTATGGAATTCAGGATTGGTCAGCAAGTTTTGTAAAATCAATAAATGGCTGTTATTATAACGTGGTCGGCTTCCCACTGTCACGATTTTTATCCCTCCTCGGAAGCACGTCTTTCCAGAAGAAATTTCAATCTGACAATTGGCTTGGAATGGTAGTTGAATAATATTAAAATTAGACCGTTTGAATAAGGATATTCTCCATTGGAAACTTTTTACAGCGATTTAAAAAACCTGCGCGAACAACAGAAGATTGATCTTTCCGAAGTTTCAAATCGGACAAAGATAAACATTAACTTTCTTGAGGCAATTGAAAAGGGCGATTTTTCTTTTCTACCACACTCCTATGTTCGCCTTTTTGTTCGTGCCTATGCCATTGAAATCGGAGCTGAACCTGAAGAGATTCTTGAAAAATTGACGGAATATATGAAAGAAACTGGTGAGTTACCAAAAAAAGTCGAACCAATCGTTGAGGACCTCACTCCTGAATCTGACTCAGAAGTACTAGTTCCCCCGGAAAGATCACCTTTCCAATTTAGATCCACTCTAATTAAAGCCGTAATCCTACTGGCAATTCTACTTTTTGCTATTTTTATTATTAAAAAAATTACCACTAAACAACCCCCACCTCAGGTGAATACAAAAACTCCCCTATTAAATAATCCTACAAGTGGCATTACTGCAGATGATGATTTATTCACTAATTACCCTGAACATACTCGACTAAATACCGATTAATCTAAATTATTCGCTGTAGCCTGCCCCTTTTAACTTTTCAATTAAGTCACAACAACCCGCCTGGTACCAACCGATGTAAGATGATTACTCATCACCTTCCTTAGTACTTGTAGTAGTAACTGTCCCTTAAACAAATAATTTAAAAAAAACTGAAATTATTTCTTGACATTTGTGGGAAGGGAGTTTAACATTGTGGGTAGCGGTGGGTAATTATCCCAATTAATATCAGGGGCACATGGTTATAGAAAATACATTTACAGGTGAGTACTTATACTCAATTGATGCAAAAGATAGGGTCAACATTCCTTCCAAATTTCGAAATGCTCTTACCCCGAAAAATAAAAACATCTTTTACATCACCAGAGGGATGGATCAGTGTATTGTTGCCTATCCTCTGGAAGAATGGAAAAAAGTTCAAGATGGATTACGTAACCTCTCTTCTGCCTCTAAAGTTTATCGCTCTTTTATCCGAAGTATCACCCGTTATGCCGCCCAGGTAAAATTTGATAAACAAGGAAGAATTCAATTGACCCAAGTTCTTAAGAATTATGCACAGTTGGAAAAGGAGGTTACGATTATTGGAATGGTAAACAAGATTGAATTGTGGAATCCTGATATCCTAAACGAACTTGAAAAAACTTCACTCAGAATTGATCCTGAAGAATACAAGGATCTAGCGGATAAAATAATTTTATAAAACTTGACTCAGATATGGACATCCAACAGAACATTCCATATCCCCGTTTTAAAGGATCAGATTGTTCAATTTCTGAACATTCGTCCGAGTGGTATTTATCTGGATGGGACTCTCGGTCTTGCCGGTCACGCTGCAGAGATCATTTCAATCCTTTCCAAAAAAGGTGCGTTTGTAGGATTTGACCGGGATGAAGAGGCAATTAAACGTTGTAAAACGTCCCTCCCAGCCTCTTCAAAATGTCACCTCGTCCACGCTTCTTACGACCAGTTCCCTCAATTTCTGGAATCAATCAACATTAAAGGAGTGGATGGTATACTTCTGGATCTTGGTATATCATCTATGCAACTTGATTCCCCAGAACGTGGGTTTTCATATCGAATGGATGGACCTCTGGATATGAGATTCAACAGAAAAAATTCAATCACAGCGAAAGACATACTCAACACGAAAGATGATACCTATCTCACAGAAATATTTCGTAAATATGGAGAAGAACGAAATGCAAAAAAGATTGCTAAAAAAATTGTAAATATACGAATGACTTTCCCTCTTACCACCACCTCAGATCTCAAAAATATCATACAATCAGTAATAGGAGATTCATTCCTTACGAAAACTCTTTCCAGAATTTTTCAAGCTCTTAGAATAGTTGTAAATGATGA
The DNA here is from genome assembly GCA_014381485.1 of Fidelibacterota bacterium. Classification (GTDB taxonomy): domain Bacteria; phylum Fidelibacterota; class Marinisomatia; order Marinisomatales; family CAZVFT01; genus JACNLN01. The sequence goes on along the minus strand of JACNLN010000099.1, from coordinate 30,015 downwards.
GCTCACCATATTAAAAAACTTTTTGAATATTTTTGCGGATTATCTCAACAACAAAGGAAGAATAACTATCATCTCGTATCATTCCCTGGAAGACCGGTTAGTCAAACAAAAGTTTAAAGAACTTGAGAAAGGGTGTGTTTGCCCTCCAGATATCCCTATTTGTCAATGTGGAATAAAACCATCACTAAAAGTCTTAACGAAACGACCCATAGTACCTTCCGAAGAGGAGGTACGAAGAAATCGACGAGCCAGAGCCGCAAAACTTCGTGTAGCGGAAAAAATATAGTGAAAAAAATAAGAACAATCAAAAAAACTCGACGATCCAAAAGGAAACAGGAGTTTATCAACTCTGTGTTATTCTTCTTGATTACGTTATTCTCCATTTCTGGAATTCTTACTTATCTCTGGGTATATAACGAAATCAATATTACCTGTCGTGAAAATGAAGCATTAAGACGTATCCGTGATAATATAATTGAAGAGAACAGAGATCTCCACAATGATATTGCAGGATTGAACAGAATTGACCGGATTAGTCAAATTGTAAAAAAGGAACTTCAGATGGTATCCCCCGCACCAGAATCTCTCGTAGTATTTGTAGATCCTGAATTGCTAAAAGATTTCAATAAACAATAATGACGAAAGCTTTTTTGAAATACCGTCCAAGAATCCTGCTTATTTCTTCCTTTGTGGTACTTACGTGGGCTGGATTATTGATCCGCTTCTTCTATGTTCAAGTTATTAAGTCCAATGAACTTAAAAACGAGATGGTTATTCAGGGATATAATAAAATTACTGTTCCATCCCTACGAGGAACTATATACGATCGAAATCTCCAATCACTTGCTGAAGATGCTATCCATTATGACTTCGCTGCACATCCACACCTTGTTGAGAATAAACAACTTCTTAGCTCTACCTTTTCTGAAATTACTGGCAGGACAACAGATTATTACACACAATTGTTGAATTCGAATCAAACCTTCAAATATTTAGAGAGAAACCTGAGAAGCAGCATCAGCAACTCCCTTCTTGCTATCAAAGACAAAGGACTTGTGATACATCGCCACGGATATCGTTCATATCCATACCAGAATATCGCTTCTCAGCTAATTGGTTTTACAGATACGGATAACACCGGTCTTTCGGGTATTGAAAAAGTATATGATGATTACCTCAAGGGAAAGGATGGGTGGATGATGTTGCAAAGAGATGGAAGAGGAAAATCATCCATCAACGAATCGTATCCAAGCCAGGATCCAGTAGATGGTAGTAATGTTGTTCTAACCGTAAACCTTGAATACCAGACCATCCTGAGAAATGAACTGTTAATACAGATGGAAGAAGTAAATGCCACGGGAGCAATGGGAATTATAATCAACCCAAACAATGGTGAAATTCTTGCAATGGTATCTATCCCCGATTTTAATCCCAATAATCGTGCCGTATATCCTGAACAAACTTATAGAAATCGTGTTGTTGAAGACAAATTTGAACCGGGATCTACTTTCAAGATTGTCCCCGCCACAGCTGCATTGAGACTAAAAACCGTAGCTACTACTGACGAATTTTACTGCGAAGATGGCGGATTTACTTTTCGAGGGTTAAAAATTCGGGATTGGAGTGACTTTGGCCTTCTAACGTTTTCTCAAATTATTGAACATTCTAGTAATGTTGGAATTATAAAAATAGCTAAAACTCTCGATGAGCATATCCTTTACACATTTGCGAGAAAATATGGATTTGGTTCTCCTACAGGTATCTCGTTGCCCGGTGAAACTTCTGGTACCCTCCATCCTACTGATGAATGGTGTGCTGTATCACTCGCTCAGATATCCCTTGGACACGAAGTTTCAGTCACCACTCTTCAATTAGCTTATGCTTACGCTGCTATAGCTAACGGTGGATTTCTGATGAAACCAATTCTTGTTGACGAGATCATCCATCCCTCTGGAAGGGTCATTTTTAAAAACTCACCTCGAGTAGTTCGAAAAATTACATCCAAGAATGAAATGAAAAAATTGACCGCAATGCTCCAGGGAGCTGTGACTTCTGGAACAGGAACAAATGCTAAGATCAGAGGTTGGAAAGTTGCAGGAAAGACTGGAACGGCACAGATGTATATCAATGGTGCCTACTCTGATACAAAATTTATTTCATCATTCGTTGGATTTTTACCTGCCGATAAACCCCAATTTGTCACGGTTATCGTTCTGGAAGAACCTGAAAAAGGTAAACATTGGGGAGGAGTAAGCGCCGCACCTACTTTTCGAAATGTGATGAATCAGATACTCAATATCAACGATAACATATTTGTCCACAAACTGAAAGGTCTAACACCTGAGAACGAGAATCAATTTTTGTTTTCTTCAACTACAGAAAAGCCAAAAGAGAAAATCGAAAAATCTTTAGCTTTAATGACAAGCTCATCTTTTCCTATCTCTACCTCACCTAACAAAATTGCTATCATCCCAGAAGTTCGGGGAAAGAGTCTCAGGAGCGCTATCTCAACCTTGCAGGAAGCGGGATTACGTCCAATGGCGAGCGGTTCAGGAACAGTTTATTCCCAATTTCCAAGTCCGGGCAAAAAGGTAAAAACAAACTCCATTTGTAAAATATTACTGAAATAATGAATAATTTAAACCACATTCTTAATGGCGTGAAGATACTGTCTGACACATCCTTTAATATACCTGTGCAGTCAATTTGCGTTGATTCTCGTCATGTCTGGCCTGGTACAGCGTTTGTTGCCATTCCCGGGACCATTGTGGATGGCAGCAATTTCATTTCAGACGCAATCCAACAAGGTGCTGCTGTGGTAATCTCACCTGATGATAATGGAAAGGTGGAAACATATAGACCTAAAACACCTCTGGTAATAGTTCAACATCCTCGCAGTGCACTCTCTCGAATTGCTGCGAATTTCTACGATCATCCTTCTCGCCAATTGACTGTGATTGGAATAACTGGAACCAATGGAAAAACTACAACAAGCTATATTCTCTATTCCATTCTTAGAACATACGGTATTAAAGTGGGATTGATCGGAACCCTTGGAGCAATGGCTGAAGGATTCAAAGCAGATACACAACTCACTACACCTGACAGTATCGACCTGCACCGTATCTTGCGTCTCTTTGTCAAAGGTGGCATTACTCACGTAGTTATGGAAGTCTCTTCACATTCTATGGCGCAAAATCGTGTGGATGATGTGGAATTCGATTTTGCTGTTTTCACAAACCTGACTCAGGATCATCTCGATTATCATAAAACAATGGACAATTACTTTAAAGCCAAATCGAGATTATTTTCAATGATACCTGCTACGGGAAAAGCTGTTATCAATGCTGATGACCACTATTTTGAGAATTTGAAAAAAATTACAAAAGCTTCTCCGGTATCATTTAGAAAGGATGGTAAAGCAGATGTCACATACCAATCGTGGGGAATGTCCCGTGAGGGGATAACGGGTATTATCAAGATTCACAATAAAACTCTCAATATCATATCACCGCTCATCGGGGTACACAATATTGAAAATATCCTTTCTGCGGTATCTACAGCATGGGCTCTTGGAATTCCAGATAAAGCCATTGAACAAGGAGTATTAGAATGTAAAAATGTTCCCGGGCGTATTGAATGTTTTAGTTTAAAAAATGGTGCAACCGTTATTATTGATTACGCCCACACTCCAGACGCATATCAAAAGCTTCTATCTTCATTGAGAATGTTATTAACCAGAGGGGGAAAACTCTGGGTCGTTTTTGGGTGCGGTGGTGATCGCGACTCAGAAAAACGTCCGTTAATGGCATCTGTAGCAGAAACATATACAGACCATGTGTTTGTAACACCTGATAATCCTAGAACTGAATCCATCGAGAAAATAAATAAAGACATTGCAGCAGGATTCGAGAAAAACAATCACGCATTTTATTCAAATCGTGCAGATGCTATCCGTAACGCCATATCTCAAATGAAACCCAATGATATTTTAGCCATACTGGGAAAAGGTCGGGAAAATTATCAAATCTTTGGTACTAAAAAAATCCCTTACTCAGACATTGAGGTCATTAATAGAGCTAATAATGAGAATTGATTTACCAGATCCAGATCTATTTCATCAGATGATGGAAGTGGAGATTAAAAAAGATGTTGATGCAGTCATTACTGGAATAGTAACGGATAGTTTTGAAGCGATGCCTGGTGATCTGTTTTTAGCTTTGAAAGGAGAAAAAACAGATGGTCATCGTTACCTCGCTCATGCCAAAGATAAAGGATGCACCGCTGCACTGGTTACGCATAGAGATACAACTGTTAATCTCCCACAAATTTCCGTTGATAATGTAACAGAAACTATCTCTATCCTATCGAAGGTCTGGCGGACAAATTTTAAAACCCCCATTCTTGCCATCACCGGGAGTAATGGAAAAACCACAACAAAAGATCTTTTAGTACATATCATTTCCTCAACCGGTCCAATACACGGGACTCGTGGAAATTACAACACCCGCCTTGGATTGCCCCTTACTTTACTTGAGCTATCCCACCACCACACTCTCTCCATATTGGAAATGGGAGCCAATACTATGGGCGATATTGGTTATCTCTGCGACATCGCTCAACCTCACTACGGTTTGATAACCAATATCGCTCCTGCCCACCTTCAATATTTTGGTACTATAGAAAATGTGATTAAAACTAAAGGGGAACTTTTTAAATGCCTGCCAAAGAATGGAATTGCATTTATCAATGCTGAAGATGAACACGTCAAATCGCTATGGACAGAAGCTCAAACAATTACTTATGGATTTTCACATAAGTGTGATTTTTCCTCCGATATTTATCACCCTAAAAATGAACCCCTATCTCTAATCATCAACGGATACGAGATCAATCTGAACTCTTACAATGAGACTTTTGCAATAAATGTAGTAGCAGCATGTACCGTAGCCGCATCATTTGATGTAAGCTGGGAAACGATTCAGAAACAGGTACCAACTTTCGAACCTACCAGTGGGAGATGCCGGGTAAAACATTTTGAAGATATCACTATCATCGATGATACTTACAACGCAAATCCCCAGTCTACATCAGCTGCTATCAATTTACTTTTTTCTCTGCCTGCAAACGGCAAGCGAATTGTTGTGTTCGGAGATATGCTGGAATTGGGTAAGGACTCAGAAATCTACCACCAAGAGGTGGGCAAACAATGTGTTCAATCTGGTGTAGATGCACTTTTCTGCTATGGCAGTGATTCTATATCAACAGTTAATGCGGCAAAGGATAAGATACTTGCCACTCATTACACTGACAAAGATGCACTGGTAAGTGACCTGAAAAGCATCATCAAATCCGGGGATGTTGTCCTGGTAAAAGGATCCAGAGGGGTTGAGATGGAAACCATCATTGAGGAGGTATTCAAGGTATAATGTTTTACCATCTCTTTTATCCGCTAAAATCTTACATCTCCGGACTCAATCTTTTTCACTATATCACCTTTCGTGCTGCGATGGCAGCCATTACAGCACTTCTTATTAGCTTTTTTATCGGACCTCTGATTATCAAATCGCTACAGAAACGCTTCATTTTTGAATCTATCCGTGAAAGTGGACCAGATACCCACTTCAATAAGAAGGGCACGCCTACAATGGGGGGAATCATCATTTTACTGGCAATGATTCTCCCCACTCTTCTCTGGGCAAATCTGACAAACACATACATCCATATAATTCTAATAGCCACCGTGTGGATGGGATTAATTGGTTTCCTGGATGACTATTTAAAAAGTGTTCGCAAACTTGATAAAGGGTTGGTTGCACGTTACAAAATTGTAGGACAGATATTACTTGGACTTGTCATCGGAGGTTGGATTTATTTTCATCAGGAATTTGAAAGTGCCAGATCCATTACATCAGTACCATTTTTCAAGAACTATGAAATTAATTTTGGTAGTTTTTATGTTCCTTGGGTGATTCTGGTGGTAATGGCTTCTTCCAATGCTGTCAATCTTACAGATGGTCTCGATGGACTTGCTTCCGGGTTATTAGCCATATGTGCTGTAGCATTTGGTGCTATCGCATACATTTCTGGTCGTGTTGACTTCAGCAATTATTTAAACATTGTTTATTTACCTGGAAGTGGTGAATTGAGTATCTATGCATCATCAATGATGGGAGCTTGTCTTGGATTTTTATGGTTTAATGCTCCTCCGGCAAAAATTTTTATGGGAGATACAGGAGCTCTGGCAACAGGTGCTGCTTTGGGAACACTGGCAATCTTATTAAAAAAAGAGCTGCTCCTTCTTATTATTGGCGGGGTTTTCGTTTGGGAAGCATTGTCCGTTATTATACAACTGTCTTATTTCCACTTTACAAAGAAGCGAAATGGAGTGGGAAAACGATTGTTCAATATGGCTCCCATCCATCATCACTATGAATTAAAAGGTTGGAAAGAAACTCAAGTTGTCATACGATTCTGGATTATTGGAATCCTTTTTGCTCTACTATCATTAACCACATTCAAAATACGTTAATGGATATCAGCGTAAAAAATAACATCAAATTAAAAGGGAAACGGGTAACTGTTATTGGCGCAGCTCGGAGTGGAGTAGCAGCCTCTGAACTATTACTTACTTTAGGTGCAAAAGTATTTTTAAGCGATAAAAATTCAAGTCCAGGTGATAATCCAGAAGTAAAAGCATTACAAAAAAAAGGAGTCACCATTGAAGTGGGGGCTCACTCCGAAATGATTTATGATACTGACCTTATGGTTGTGAGCCCGGGAGTCCCACAAAATTCTGACATCATCGTCACCGCTAAGGAGAGGGATATATCAGTCATTGGTGAAGTTGAACTTGCAAGCTGGTTCACTGAACTTCCCATTGTAGCAATTACAGGATCCAACGGTAAAACAACCACCACCACCATTATAGCCGAAATGTGCCAGCTCTCTACATACACCCCCTACCTCGCAGGGAATGTGGGGATCCCATTTTCACAGATTGTCAGAGAAAATCTCGAGACCGAGCCTGAAAATGGGATATACATTCTTGAAATCAGCAGCTTTCAAATGGAACATATCAAACACTTTACGCCGCATGTGGCTGTACTCTTGAATCTAACACCCGACCATCTTGATCGCTACATTTCTATGGAGGAGTATGCTACTGCCAAAATGCAAATTCTGAAAAATATGACTGATAAGGATAAAGTGATTTACAATGCTGACGATATATTACTCACAAGTTGGATACACACCAGAGCAAGGCAGATTCCTTTTACATTGAAAAACCACTCCAATTCTCTTTTCAGCATCAATGCAACAAAGATTAAAGATAAACATGGAAATATTATTGCACATTTTAAAGATCTTAGTCTCCCTGGTGAACATAACACAGCCAATTTTTTAGCCGCTTCTACAGTGTGTAAAATATTAAACGTCCCGATGGATAGTATTCGGAAAGTCATGACAACCTTTCGTGGAGTTCCTCATCGCATTGAACATATCTGCTCCATTAACGAAGTGGACTACTATAATGATTCGAAAGCAACAAATGTTGAATCAGTTAACGTGGCTCTGAATTCATTTTCACGACCTATCATTCTTATCCTCGGCGGACGGGATAAGGGTGGAGATTTTTCGAAACTTATTCCACACCTCACACCCAATGTGAAAACAATTCTTGTTATTGGAGAGACTTCTGATCGAATTATAGAAACACTTGGTGAGCAGTTTTATTGTATGCCTGTTGCCTCCCTGGAATCGGCTGTAAAAACAGCCTATTCAAAAACACAACCTGACGATATTGTGCTCCTATCTCCGGGCTGTTCCAGTTTTGATATGTTTGACAATTATGAGCACCGGGGAGAGATCTTCAAACAAACTGTAATTGAGCTATTGGAGTCCATTTAATGCCATTACTGGTTTCTTCAAAAAAGTATGATAAAACCCTTTTAGGTCTAACACTGGCGCTTACTACGCTGGGTACTGTGATGATATTCAGTTCCAGTATTAATATCTCTATGGATATGTTCGGGGTCGGTACACACTATTTCAAACGTCACATGATCAGAGTCGTTATCGGTCTAACTGCTATGTTTTTGTTTATGCATATTGACTACCAAAAGTTGAAAAAGTTTGCCGCTCCACTTCTCATATTTACCATCATTATCCTATTGATTACTAAAATCAGTTATACCTTAAGGGGAAGCACACATTCAGCAAGATGGCTGTATGTTGGTTCTTTTGGATGGCAAACATCAGATCTTGCAAGATTTGCAATTATACTCTATCTGGCATCATATATCGATGAAAAGAGAGATCAAATAAATGATTTCATTTATGGATTCCTTCCCCCCCTTGTGATGGTAGGTCTCATAATGGCATTGATTATCATTCAACCAGATTTTAGCACAGCCATTATGATTGCAGTTATTATGGGTACACTTCTGTTCATAGGAAAAGCAAAAATTAGCCATCTGCTGGCGACTGGCAGTACAGGCTTAGCGATTATCATTCCTGTTATGTTAATTGCTCCCTACCGCCTTGAAAGGATAAAGTCTTTTTTTACTTTTGGATCAGATCTCTGTGGGATGAATTATCAAGTGAAACAGTCTCTCACAAGTCTGGGAAATGGTGGACTTTTTGGGGTTGGGCTTGGTGAAAGTGTGGGGAAAAATCTGTTTCTTCCAGAACCTCACACCGATTTTATTATGTCAATCATTGGTGAAGAGTTTGGATTTATCGGCACCTTTATTATTCTCACCCTATTCCTCGCCATTTTCCAGAGAGGAATAAAAATATCAAAAAATTGCACCGATATTTTTGGTATCATGCTGGCTATAGGTATATCGGTGAAAATGATAACCTATGCTTTCATCAATTCAGCTGTAGTAACGGCTTTGGTTCCTACCACCGGATTGCCCATACCTTTTATCAGTTTTGGAGGTACCGGGTTGGTAATCAATATGATGACAATTGGTATCTTGCTTAACATTTCAATGGCAAAACGGTCTGTAAGACACAAAAAAGGAGCGAGGATCCTCTTTGCAAAATAAATCAATCAAATTAATTATCGCTGGCGGAGGAACAGGGGGTCATCTTTTCCCCGCTTTTGCCATTGCTGATACTCTAAAAAAACGAATTTCTGACTCCGCCATACATTTTGTTGGTTCAAAGTTCGGGATTGAAGCTGATAAATTTAAAAGTAGGGAGGAATCCTTCACCCTCCTCAACATCCGGGGTTTTGGGAGAGGACTTTCAATCACATCTTTGATAAGAAATATTCTCTTTCCCTTACGATTTATGGGATCCTACATCAAAACGAGAAGACTTTTACGAACTTTTTCTCCTGATATCGTCATTGGAACTGGAGGATATGCCAGTGGGCTTCCCATTTTAGGGGCAATTCACAAAGGAATTCCAACACTCATCCATGAACAGAACTCGTTTCCAGGATTTACCACCCGATGGCTGGCAAGTCGAGTGTATAGAGTCTGTATAAGTTACCACGATACAGAACGCTATCTTAAAAAAAAAATTTCGTTTTCACGGGAAATCCAATCCGCAAGGAATTATCGCTGATGAATAGATCCAAAGCTCTGTCCAAGTTCCAACTTGATCCAGATCATCCCATCATTACCATCATTGGTGGAAGCCAGGGATCTCTTTTCATTAATTCGATGGTTTCAGAGTCTCTTGACTACCTTGCAGGTAAACTTAACATCCAGTTTATCTGGCAAACTGGTCCCACTCATTTTGATGATTTACAACATTTTGAATCGAAATATTCATCCATTTCCCTACATCCGTTTATCGATCATATGGACTCTGCCTATGCGGCGGCAGACCTGGTAATTTCAAGGGCAGGCGCCATCGCTCTCTCAGAAATTGCCTATTGTGGCAAACCTTCCCTCCTCATTCCCTTCCACGGAGCTGCGGCTGATCACCAGACTAAAAATGCCCGGAGCCTTGAAAAAGCTGGGGCAGCTATAGTTCTTTCTGAAAATAAATTGACCAAAGAGCGCTTTATTCACGAAGTTGAGCAATTATTGAGCGATAGAGAAAAACTTGTGGAAATGGAAAATGCAGCCAGATCGGTTTCAACACCAGATGCAGCCAATACAATTGTTGATAACATTTTAGAGCTGGTATATCAGTAATGTTTGGAAAAGTCAAAAAAGTCCATTTTGTAGGCATTGGCGGAATTGGTATGAGTGGTATTGCTGAACTTCTGATTAATCTCGGATTTAAAATCTATGGCTCTGATCTCAATCCAACCGAAATCACAAAGAAACTGGAAGCTAAAGGAGCAACAATTTATACCAATCACTCATACGATAACGTTAAAGAGTGTGATGTTCTTGTATACTCTTCCGCTGTAACACTTGATAATCCTGAAATTCATGCCGCCAGGGATAACAATATCCCCATTATTCGTCGAGCGGAAATGCTTGGGGAATTATTAAAATTGAAGGAAAGAAGTATAGCAGTAGCAGGAACTCACGGAAAAACAACCACTACTTCTATGATAGGAGCTCTTCTAACAGAAGCTGGTATTGATCCTACTATCGTTGTTGGAGGAGTGGTAAAAAGTCTGGATGTCAACGCCATCCTTGGTTCTGGGAACACCATTGTGGTAGAAGCTGATGAGTTCGATAGGAGTTTTCTTCAACTACAACCTACCTATTCTATTATTACCACCATTGACCTGGATCACATGGAGTGTTATCAGAATAAAACTGACCTTTTTAACTCTTTTACTCAGTTTGCCAACGCAGTCCCTTTTTACGGTGCCGTGATAGCCTGTCTTGATGAACCATACATTCAGAATATTTTACCAGACATCCACCGTCCTGTTATCTCTTATGGGTTTTCAAATCAAGCCGATCTGCAAGCAAAAAGTGTTGCCTTCAATGAAATGGATACCAACTTTCAAGTTCAACAGAATGGGAGTGTTCTCGGAAAAATACATCTCAATGTTCCGGGGAAGCATAACGTTTGTAATGCGCTGGCAGTAGTGGCACTTGGTCTAGAATTGAACCTTGATTTTAAAACTATACAAACAGGATTGAATTCTTTCCAGGGGGTTCAGCGACGGCAGGAAATTAAAGGGGTTTTTAACGACCTAATGGTTATGGATGATTATGCACATCACCCTACGGAAGTATTGGCGACCCTCGAAGCAATCAAACAAGGTTGGAATCGTAGATTGGTATCTGTATTTCAGCCACACTTATACAGTCGAACCCAAAAATTTTATGAGGAATTTGCCCGATCATTTCTTCTCAGTGATGTTCTCATCGTCACTGATATTTACCCTGCAAGAGAAGAGCCAATCGAGGGTCTGACAGGTAAAGTCATTACCGATGCGGCAAAACGATTTGGGCATAAAAATGTCCACTGGGTTGAAGATAAAAATGCTATTGTTGATTTACTTGAAAAAATTGCATCACCCGGTGATATCATAATTACCATGGGAGCAGGCGATATCTGGAAAATTAACGATGAATTTGTCAACTTGTTAACAGAGAAAAACATTAAAACATAAAGTGAACCTTAATCGATTAAAAACAATGGTAAGAGGAACATTTCTTGAAAACGAGCCAATGTCCAAACATACTACATACGGAATTGGTGGACCTGTCACGGCATTTTTATATCCCGTTGATGAAAACGATCTCGAAACAATATTGAAATTTGCTCACTCCCAGCGATTTCCTGTCTATGTCATCGGTTCTGGCTCCAATCTCCTGGTGAGTAATCACGGTTTTGATGGTATCGTGATCAGTCTTCGCAAAACATTCAAAGAGTTAAGGATCCCAGATAGAAACGTGTACGTTCAGAGTGGCGTGATAATGAGTAAGTTTGTTAAAGAATGTGCCAAACACAATCTTACCGGAATGGAGAATCTAATGGGCATCCCTGGAACCTTGGGAGGTGCACTTGTGATGAATGCTGGTGCATACGGCGAAGAGATATCAAATCATCTGATCCTCCTTGACATTATGTCCACATCAGGTAAGAAAAAAAGAATCAGAAAAAAGGATGTCGTTTTTGATTACAGGTATTCCTCTCTCATGGATTCTAAAGAGATAATTCTCTCGGCAGAATTCGAATTTGATAAGGGGGTAAAGGAAGAAATTCAGGATCGTATGTCACAAGCCATTACCAGTCGTAAAACTTCCCAACCTATCCAGAATCGTTCCGCTGGAAGTGTTTTTAGAAATCCACCTGATACAAAACCAGCGGGATATCTTATTGATCAAGCTGGGCTAAAAGGTGTCCATCGGGGTGATGCAGAGATTTCCGCAAAACATGCCAATTTTTTCATTAATTGTGGGAATGCTACCGCCGAAGATATGGCTCAACTTATTCGACTTGCTCGTAAAACAGTGAAAGAAAAATTTGGAGTTTATCTCAATCTGGAAATTGAAACCTTGGGATTTCCAAATAATTTCTTTGATGCATAAAAAGACTAATTATGGTGAATAGAAAACGAAAAAGACAACTTCCAGAGTGGATATTAACCACAACCAGGTGGCTGCTTGGGCTTCTCATCGTTGGAGGTTTTATATCATTGTCTGTAAGCGCATTTTTCTGGGCTCGATTCACTGATCACTACACATTGAAACAGATAAAAATCACAGGGAACAACTATCTTGAAAGGGACGAAATATCCAAGTGGGTCCAAATTCCCCCTTACGCAAGAATTAACAGTCTAAACTTAACAATCCTACGAACAAATCTTGAGAAACATCCCTACATTAAAGCGGCACGAATCAGTCGGGATTTCCCTTCCACCATAAAAATTGACATTTTTGAAAGAAAGCCTATCGCCTACATTGACCATACACCCTACTACCTTGTGGATGATGAGGGCATTATTCTTCCCTTAAAAGAGGGCATTTTTGATTTTGATGTTCCCACGTTAACGGGGTTTAACCCGGCTGACGAACTCTACCCCATTGGAGAAAAATGCCTTTCAAAGAAAGTTCAAGAGGCGGTAGAAATAATGGCTGAGATCAAGAACTTATATCCCAAACTATATGATAATCTGGCTGAATTAAAAATTAATATTGGGGATGAATATATCCTCTGCTTATCGAAAAAACCGACAAAAATCTATCTGGGATCTAAAGGCGTATTGCAACAGATAAGGTTGCTCAACTGTTTTGAGCGAACGATTCAAGGTCTTCGTTCCCTTTATGATTATACTTATGTCGACCTGCGATACGATAGACAGATTGTGATAAAAGAGAGAAAAAACGTTTAAGGTGCTGATATGGTACAGGAAAAAAGAATCAGTGTAGGACTGGATATTGGTACTACAAAGGTCTGCTGTATCATTGCCCAGCCTGATGAGAAAACAAACGGTATGAAGCTCGTGGGAGCAGGTCTTGTTGCTTCACGGGGAATGAAAAAGGGTGTCGTTGTTAATATGGATGAGATGGTACAATCTGTAGAAAAAGCAGTGAAACTGGCTGAGAAGATGGCCAACGTCAAAGTTAAAAATTCCTTTGTCGGAATTTCTGGGGATCACATTCGAGGAATCAACACTCAGGGGGCTATCGCCATCTCTAAAAATGGTCCCCCGATAACTCAGGTTAACGAAATATCCAATTCTGAAATCAATCGTGTTCTCGATATGGCAAAAGCGATTTCCCTCCCCATTGATCGGGAAATCATCCACATTTTACCTCAGGAATATGTGGTGGATGATCAGGGTGGAATAAAAAATCCAGTTGGAATGGTTGGGCGACGATTGGAAGCAAAAGTACACCTTGTGACCGGATCTTCTTCATCAATTAAAAATATCACAAAGTGTGTAGAGGAAGCAGGCATTGAAGTGATAGGATTTATTTTCAGACCCCTTGCATCAGCCTCTGCTACGCTGGAACCGTATGAAAAAGAGTTAGGAATTGTACTCATCGATATTGGCGGAAGTACCACTGATATATCTGTCTTTTTCGAAGGCTCAGTGAGACACACCGCTTCTATTATTATCGGTGGTAATAATATCACAAATGACATAGCTATGATGCTTCAGGTCTCTTTAGAAGAAGCTGAGGAAATCAAACTTAAGTATAGTTCAGCAAAGGCTTCTATGGCTTCAACGGATCTTGATTTTGAACTACCACATGGGCCTGAAGAGGTCACCAGACATGTATCCGAACACGAAGTATCCCGTTATGTAGAAGCCAGGATGTCAGAAATTTTCCAACTAGTAAAAACTGAGATACTTCGGTCAGATGTCAAGAATCCCCTTACTTTCGGTGTTGTTCTGACTGGAGGTGGTGCCCTGTTACGGAATATAACAAGTCTTGCAGAGGAAGTTATTGGAGGTCCTGTTAAAATCGGGATTCCGAAGGGAATCGGTGGCGTCGTAGATATAGCAGCCAGTCCCATTTATGCTGAAGCTATTGGACTGATCCAGTACGACTCTATTATGGGGGAAGATTTCAACCTGGGAGACAGTGAAGACACCATTCTTAGACAGGTATTACAACGGGTGAAGGATTGGTTTGGGGAGTTACTCTAATGGATTTACTTTGTACATCCATTTTAATATCAACTGAAAATTCATTGATATTCAACAACCATAAGAGAGAAAAAAACCATTTCAAAATAATCTTCATTAACCAACAATAAAATAGAAAGGAGGATCGAACATGCTATTTGAGTTCGATAGTCTGGGAGATCAGAAAGCAAAGATAAAAGTCATAGGTGTAGGTGGTGCAGGTGGAAACGCTCTTAATCGAATGATTTCGTCAGGTCTTGAAGGAGTAGAATTTATAGCAATCAACACTGATGCTCAGGATCTTGACAACAACAAGGCTGAAACAAAAATCCAGATTGGGAAGAATTTGACGAAGGGATTAGGAGCTGGAGCCAAAACTGATTTAGGAAGAGAGGCTATTGAGTCGGAAAGGGAGGCGGTAGCAAACATTATCGAAGGTGCTGATATGGTGTTCGTTACTGCAGGAATGGGTGGTGGTACGGGAACTGGAGCTTCTCCAGTAATCAGCCAGATCGCCCGAGAGTCTAATTCTCTCACAGTAGGAGTTGTTACAAAACCATTCCATTTTGAAGGACCAAAACGAATGGACAGGGCTCTTGCTGGGATTGAGGAGATGCAGAAAAGCTGCGATACTCAAATCGTCATCCCTAACCAAAAACTTCTCAACATTGTTGATAAATCTACAACAATCATCGAAGCCTTCAGTATGGCCGATGCTGTTTTGCTTCAAGCTACCAAAGGAATCTCAGATCTAATCAGTGTCCATGGACTTATCAACCTTGATTTTGCCGACGTGGATACAATAATGAGAGATATGGGGGACGCTATAATGGGCACAGGAATTGCATCTGGCGAGGAAAGAGCTGTATTAGCTGCCCAGCAAGCCATCTCCAGTCCTCTGCTGGAAGAAGTTAATATTAGTGGTGCTCAGGGAGTTCTTGTTAATATCACTGGCGGGGACAATCTAACTCTACATGAAGTTGACGAGGCTACTTCCATCATATTCGAGGAAGCTGGTCAGGATGCTAATATCATTTTCGGTGCCGTCATTGATCCTACAATAAAAGATGGGGAAATCAGTATAACAGTGATTGCTACGGGATTCAACCGAAGACCGAAATATATTGAAGCTGAAAAATCAACTGTGACTGAAAAAATTCCTCGTTTTCGAGCTGAAGCTATTGCGGTTCACAACCAGCATAATACTCCTACATTCGCAAAAAAAGTAGAAAGTAAAAGCATAGATAATTCGGAAGACGATAGCCAAGTCCTTCACTTCGATGATGATATGGATATTCCAGCATTTATCAGACAGCGACATCAATAGGGAACAATAACAAATATCTATTTGTTAAACCCCAAAGGTTACGATAATTTCGCAGGATTACTGAAGTAACAACGGGTGAAAAATGTCTGAAAAATTATAAAGGAGAGTGAAAAATGTTACATCAATTACCTGAACTTCCATTTGAAAAGGACGCTCTTGAACCTTTTCTATCTTCAGAAACCCTGGACTATCATCATGGAAAACATCATAAAGCGTACATCGATAATCTCAACAAACTTATCGGAGGTACTGAATTTGAGAATAAAACCCTGGAAGATATCATTTTAACTTCCCCAGGAGGAATTTTCAATAATAGTGCTCAACACTGGAACCACTCCTTCTACTGGAATTGTTTGAGTCCAAATGGAGGTAGTGAACCTTCAAGTGAAGTGATATCTCTTCTGAATTCTACCTTCGGTTCCTTTGATGAATTTAAAACCGAATTCTCGCAAACAGCTATCACCACATTTGGTTCTGGTTGGGCGTGGTTGGTGCAAAATGAAAATGGATCCTTAGAAATTATGAGCACCAGCAACGCTGGAACTCCTATGACCTTAGGAAAAACAGCACTGCTCACATGTGATGTCTGGGAACACGCGTACTACATTGATTACCGGAATGCTCGACCGAAATATATTGAAGCATTCTGGAACATTATCAATTGGGATTTCATAGCTAAAAATCTTCAAGTATAAATCAGATTTTCACAATTCCTTAAACGTATAAAACCCCAAAATTGGGGTTTTTATTTTTCTCATACATACAAGATGAATTAATCTGTAGGAAGACGAACTTCGAATGTAGTACCTTCTCCTATTTCAGAAGCAGTAATTTTTATTTTTCCATTATGGAATTCCTCGATGATGCGTTTTGTCAAGCTAAGTCCCAATCCCCACCCCAGTTTTTTTGTGCTGTAACCCGGACGAAACACATTCTTCACATCGCTTTTTGGAATTCCTCTTCCAGTATCGGTTATGTTGAGCACCACTTTCCGATTATCATAATGAATCGATAGAGAAATTCTACCTTTATTACCTTCAATTGAATCCACAGCATTTTTAACAATATTTTCGATAGCCCACGATAGGATAGTAGAATTACCCAGTACAAAAACATCTTTTTTTTCTTGAAACTCCAGTGAGATCGCTCTCCCTGTTTTTGGTAAACGACGTTCGAAATAACCAAGAACGGAATGGATAAGTTCGTTCAAATTTATCTTTTCCAATCTCGGAGGAGATCCCATTTTTGAAAACCTGTCGCTGATCTGTTGTAATCGACCCATATCTTTCTCTATTTCTGGTACAATCTCTTTCGATTTTTCTGGATATTCCCTCATTCGATCAAGCCATCCCATTAACGAAGATACAGGCGTCCCTAACTGGTGAGCTGTCTCTCTTGCCAGACCAAACCATATATTCCGTTTCTCATTATTCCGAATGACCTGAAATCCAACAAATCCTAAAAATATAAACAATGCCACCGCACCGATCTCAATATAGGGTAACCATTGGAGCTGTCGAATTAATTTTGAATCACCATAGTGAAAATATCCCAATACCAGCTCCTCGGCCTGCCCTGTACCACGTTTTAAAGAATACACAAGAGGTATTGGAGAATTCTGTTTATCCATTTGTACCATATATTTTTGTACAACCTCAACATCCAACGTTTCATCTCCAGTTAGATTCCTCCAGTTGATAGGGATGTTATCATCACCAGAATAGATGACTGGAAACTTGACCTTCTGGATAATCTCACGAAAAATGAAATCAAGTTCTGCATCCTCAGATTCTGTAACCCCGTGGACCATAAGTTGAGCATACAGAGACACAACTTCTCTGCTCTCTTTTCTTAGATCATCAATTATTGATTGAGTATAAAACAATAAACTACCAACAAGAAGGATACCACCCAGAAAGAGAGCTGCTTTGATATTCCCAACCTGTTGGTAAATTTTCATTTTTCCACCATTGATTTCATTGTGAAAGTAATTTCTGTGAATCCAGGGAGTGATTAAACAATATAGTTGTGTTCTTTAAGGTAATCTATAATTATTTCAACTTCATCTTCCAAAGTCATTTTGTCAGTATGAACTACAATTTCAGGATTTTTCGGTATCTCGTAAGGGTCATCAACACCAGTAAAACCTTTAATTTCACCTGCTCTTGCTTTGGCGTATAAACCTTTTACATCCCTCTTCTCACATACTTTCAGTGGACACTCTACAAAAACTTCAATAAATCGGCCGATTTTATCCCTCGCGTACTGCCTCTCTTCCCAGTAAGGAGAAATAAAGGCACAGGGAACAACAATCCCCTGATTAACCAGTAAATGGGCGACAAATGATACCCGCTGGATATTTCTATCCCGATCTTCTTTACTAAACCCAAGGTCAGCTGTCAAATCCTGTCTAACAATATCACCATCAAGTCTTTGAACTCGATAGTCCATTTCAATGAGCCTTTTTTCCAAAAATATTGATATAGTTGTTTTACCTGCACCGGATAAACCGGTCATCCAGATACCAACTCCTTTTAAATTGTTATCACCTGGTTTTAATGGATTACTTTTTTTCATTGCTGTAGTGCCTCCTTAATATCTCTTCAACTTCTGGACGAGTAAACTCTTCAGGTAATCGTCCTCCACTTTTCAGAATCTCACGTACTTTAGAACCACTTAAAAATATCTTCTCATGATCCATAGCTCTTGATGTCTTTGTCGTTGCCATCAAATCTGTTCGTTTACAATAAAACGCATGCTCGAAAAAGAGCGGCTCAATACCGAGTTCATCACGGGTAAAATTCTCAAAGATCTTCTGGGCATCATAGGTACCATAATAGTTACCAATTCCCGCATGATCACGACCAACTATGAAGTGCGTACATCCGTAATTCTTCCTTGTGATAGCGTGAAATATCGCTTCTCTCGGACCAGCATAGCGCATCGCAGCAGGATAAACAGCAAGAACAGTGTGTCGGTGCGGGAAATAATTATCAAGAATGGCTCTATAACATTCCATTCGGACAGATGCTGGAATATCATCTGACTTTGTCTCACCCACCAGAGGATGAATCAATAGTCCATCCACGATTTCCAGAGCACATTTAGTGATATATTCATGAGCCCTGTGAATGGGATTTCGGGTTTGAAATCCAACAATCCGTTGCCACCCCTTTTCTTGAAAGACTTTCCTCAGCTCAACAGGTGCTAAACGATATTCCTGAAATATATCATATTCAGGAAGTGAATACACTTCCACCTCCCCCGCTATCAGATATTCCCCCTGCATTTGCAAAGCAGCTACTCCCGGATGTTTATCATCGGTGGTTTGATACACTTTTTCCGCTTCAAGATGTTTATCATAGGTGTAAATATCAGATACAAAAATCTTTCCCAGAGCTTTACCTGTACTATCTTTTAAATTTATTTCATCTGCCGTTTTCAAATCAGCATACTGATCCGAAGTGATTGGAAGCGTGATAGGGATACTCCATACCAATCCGTTGGAGAGACGCATATTATTTATGGTAGAGAGATAATCATCCTTCGCCATAAAACCGGTTAAAGGACTGAGAGCGCCGGTTGCCAGCATTTCAAAATCTGCCAGTCCACGTTCCGTTAAAACCAGTGATGAGTTTTCGCGTAAATCCTCAGTTGCTGCGATTGTCTTTAAGTCAACAAGATTTCCACCGTGTGGTTCGATCATTTATTAATATCTCCTGAAATGATTTATTACTTAATTATTCGGTCGGCAAAATTACAAAAAATATAAGTGATCTCAATGTAGTAATTATTTTATGTATCGTAAAAAATGACGTCTATTTAACGGCCACGTCTTTTCTTAATTATCCCATAAGAAATAAAACATATCGAAATAAAAAATGATATAAGGGAAACTTTTATTCCGTTGTGAAACGACGATTTATCGTAGTTGAATTCTACTTTATGTTCCCCAGCTGGAACAATAACGCCCCGAATTACTCCATTTGCTTTTATCGTCTCCGCAGGTTTTCCATCAATACTTGCCTTCCACCTGAGAGGAAAATAAACCTCGCTAACGACCAAAAATCCAAGCGTATCTGAAGACGTTTCGATAGATAATTGGTGAATAGTGGTTTTAATTGCTTCCACACTTCCTCTCCCTAAATCGTCAGAAATATCTATTTGCTCTGTCACATAGGCTATCGAATCTGGGTCAAAGGAAGGATCTGAAATAGCTCTCCAAAGTTCGCCCTGGTCAGCTAAATGGTTAACATCTTGAACAAACCATGCTCTCGGAAGATTCTTCTTCAGTTTGTAAATAGATACATTCATATAGCCCCGTCCAGTTAGCAATTTGTCCTGATAAACGAAGGCCAAGTCTGGATGTTTGATTTCTTGAGGGCTTACTAAAAATTTAACATTTAACATCTTCATAAGAGGTATGGTTGAAGCTTTACGAGTCTTCTCAAGAAATCGGTTATAAACTTTCAATTTTGCTGCGTGATACCCTCCCACTGATTCAATCCCAAATGCCTTAAATCGTGATTCGTTAAACAATTGTCCCACAGCATAAATCCTGAATTGACCCTCCTTATCCTCCTGTAAAAATTTGATGACCTTATCTGGTTGTAAGTATCGCTGAATGACTCTGGAGCTGATGAGTTGTGAAGCCCGACCGGATTTGCGAGATGGCTGAATAATTTTTTGATCTACAATCCCAATATCAATAATGGTTACAGCAACGATTCCAATCAGAAATAGATTTCGATTTACCATTCGTTTAATCCAAAGCCAAATCATAGCCAGGAATGCGGTAACAAACAAAATCATAATCCACGCATCTTCGTACCAGAGATCCCACCGCAGAGCATTGATGGCTCGAATCATTCTAGGATCCTGCGTTCTGGGAGCAGTAAAACCAGAACTCACGATTGATTTTAAGAACAATTCTCCAATTACCAACACCAATGTAAAAAAACCTAATACTCCTGCCAGTATCCATATCCATCTTGGAATTACATTTTTTCTAAGCGTTAATAAACTATCTAATCCGAAGCCTGCTAAAATCGCTACGTTGAACTGCAGGAGAATCAGAATCATAGTCGGAACACGAAATTTGCTGAAAAATGGGAATACATTGTAAAAAAAGTCAAAAACCAAGCTGAAGTGTTTCCCAAATGAAATTAAAAGAGCTAAAATGGAGGTTACTAAGAAAAACCATGTTACTTGCTCCCATCGGCGAACCAACCCAATAATAGCAAGTAGTAAAATAATAACACCCATATAATTGGGGAAATCCGTAAAAGGCATATGTCCCCAGTACGTTTGTCCCCCGAAACCGAAGGCAGAAGGAATTAAAAACGTAATCATCTCTTTCGGATGAAAAGACCAGTTTGTAGCATAGCCATAATCAGCACCCCCACTTACTCCCGCTCCCCTAACAGAATACGGTGCATATTCCATTGACGGCAAATATACCAACATCGCCATTCCAGATGCTAATACCATAGCACCTAAAAATAATGCCGTTCCTTTAAAAGCAGATTGAAGTTCTTTTGTATCGATAATAGCGACTATAATCTGGTATAAAACATAAGCTCCTATGAACATCAATGTGTAATAAACAATCTGGGCATGTCCCCGTTGAAGCTGAAATCCCAGCAGTATTGCCAGAAAACCCATATCTATTATTCGATGTTTTTCAAACAATTTCAGTGTTAACAAGAAAATCCACGGAAGGTAAGACGCGGTCATCATCTTACTGCCATGACCAAATACGATCATTCTTAAAATAAAAGGGGTGATCATAAATCCCGCCCCTACTAAAAATGCAGAAATCGTTGATAGGTTAAATTTCCTGCCGACTAAATATCCCCCCACACCACAAAATATTAAATGGATTAGCTGTATGAATAGTCCAGGAATGAATAGTAATTTGAAAATATAATACGGAAAGTAAAGCTTACTGATATTCGTAAATGCTTCCGCTGTTGGCATACCACTGAAAATCCACGGCTGCCATAGAAGAAACTCACCCGTCTCCTCAGCTTTTTTATTCAGTATATTTGATGCAGCTTTTGGATTCAGTGAATCGGGAGAGCCAAACATTTTCCCCTGAAAAATAACAGGACTAAACAGTATACAAATTAACAGGATAAAACCCAGAACAACTACAAAATCAGGATTTCGCAGGTCAATGAATTTTTTCATATAACGATTATTTCTTTTTTGAAAAATTAGTAATCATTAATAAAGCAGACCAGACCTCTCTGTCATCAGAATCTAATTTTAACAGCCATAGTATCCCAAAATAAATCAATAAGGTAACTACAGTTGAGATCAACAACGTTATTAATGTATGATAAGGCATCAGATACGGTTTAATTACAAACAGTAGACCATACGTAATACAACCAGAAGTGACTGGTTTCATTAATTTCCAGGTAATTGGATGTAACTTAAGTAGATACCACACTTCAATAGATCGTATAATTCCAAGAGTGGATAATGAAACTAACGTTGCCCAGGCAGCTCCTATAATCCCGTACTTTGGAATCCACAATATATTTAAAATAACATTGATTACTACTACAATCGAAGAATTTATCAAATTGACTTTAGGATGACCCATCATTGTTAAAGCTGGTCCACCTGCACCAATAAACGACTGTATAAAAGTCGCAAGAGTTAATACAATCAGAACATTTGCTGCCTGAACATACTCCCCACCAAATAACAACATCACTTTTTTTGAGAATAAAATAAATATAATAGTAAATGGCACAGCTAAGGTCAGGATCCATCTGACAACTAATTTGAATAAATGACTCATCTCGTCTCGTTTCTCTTGAGCAAAAAGTTCAGACAACATAGGCGAGAAAATACTCATAAACGCCAGAAGAATTGCTCGTAGTAAGCCAGCTGTACGGGCTGCTGGATAATATAACCCCACTGTCTCCGTATTGGTGAAATAGCCAAGCATTGTGACATCCATCCAGTGCATAAATGTACCAATAATCGTCACAAACATCAGCGGGTACGAAAACCGGATTATTTCTGAATTGAAGTCTGCTGGAAAAACCTGTGATAAACTTATGCCAGTAAGTTTCTTCAAAAAGAATAACATGACGATAAAACTCACTATCGCTGAGATCAGTAAAGGTAAAATAATCGCCATTTCCGATGAGATTAAAAAATAAGCTGTAATCATAGTGAGCAATAGAACAGTAGGTGCTAACATATTAGTAACAAAAACCTTGTACTTTAGTAGCTTAAATCCCTGCGTAGCAAAAGCAGCTATCATTGTAACTACAGTGAAGGGTAAAGAAATAGCATTCACAATAATGACAGTTTTTAAAAGTGAGGAACCGTGAAAAATAGTTGATACCAGCCATCCTGATAATAACATCTGTACAGCCATAACAATAAATGCAAAAATCGATCCCATCTTTAAAGTTGATTGGATGTTCTTTTTGATAGAATCTTCTTTCCCAGGTTCTTTCTTCATACTCACAAAGCGAAGAATACCTCTTTCCATCCCAGCTTTACCAAAAACTTCCGCAAACCGTGTTACTGCATTAGCTAGCGAATAAATACCAAGATATTCTAATCCCACCCAGCGAGCTAATAGGGCAGTAAATATGTAACGGACAGCATTGCCAAACCCCATTCCCACAATCGAAATGGTGGCTTCTTTTGCGATTTTTCGGGCTGGAGATTTGTTAGACAAAACTATGGTATTTGGTGTGGTTGATTACTATGATTCTTTGAATATTTCTCTGGCTATTTTTAGAATTTGGAGGTATCTCAATTCTACCAACCCCCTTTTAAATACCTTTCTGACCTATTAGAGACAATTAGTTCATCGAATACTCAGTCAATTGAAAGGCAGTTAAATCAGGTTGTTAATAACTTTATCAATTTTCAAGCACTTATCAGTCGGGCATCAGTACAGCGCCTGATGGGTCTGACCGATTAACTAATCATTAAAACGTTCTTTCACCCAGCGGAATACTAACGCTTTTTCAATGCAGGTTTGTTTTTTACTATTTATTCCACAGGGTAAATTATTCAGGTTGAAATATCGGATAAATTGTTTCACCATACGGTCCTACTCCAGCACGCAGGAAATCTTTATAGATTTCAGGTGTGATCATTCCACCCTTCTGTTGAGCCATTTGTATATCCCCGAAATAATTGGAGCTGTAAGATTCAATGGATTGCGGATCTCTTACCACTCTTACACCTCGAATTCCCGCAATAGTGGCAGCAATCATATCGGTATCAGAATCTCCATAATAGAGATTAAGTTTTAATTTTTTCATTATTCCATGTTTTGTTGTAAATCGCTTACCTGTTATGGGATCCTTTATTTTTGGAGAGAAAAAAAGTTCAATATCTTTTCGTATTAAAAACCCCAATGAATCGCTTAAAAAATCAGCAAGAAATTTACCATTTTCCCCGGGACGTGATGTAACGAAATAAATCTCATGCCCTTGATCCCGTAAAAAGTATATGAGTTGTTTTATGGGTTTAATAATTGTGGAATATTCCCCGTCATGTTGATTTACCCATCCATAATCTGTTCGTCCTTCATTATCTATGGCTTTTTCATGTTCAAAAGTAAACTTGGAAAACACAATAGTATCATCAACATCAAATCCTACTCTCATTTTCCCCAACTCAAGTTGTGAGAAATTAGATTGCTGCTTACAGCCCCCAAAAAGGACCACAACAGCAATAATAATCAACCTGGTTTTCACTTATTCCTCCCTTAATCTTTTTTAAATGGTGATTTTAGATAAATCTCTGCTTCCCGGACAGCAGATGTATAATTATCTAACTTTATCGCTTCATGATAATCCGTCATAGCTAACCTTCTCTCCCCCTTTAAGTCATATAATTTACCCCTGAGTAGATAGGCAAAGGCAAGATTGGTATCAAACTCAGTATCTTGTTCTTTGATGGATACATCTACCAATTTCATCGCCTTGTTGTAATTATCCTTATAAAATTGTAACAATGCTTTCTGATAGATATGAGAAGGTTTCCAGCCCCTCTTTGAATTTGGGGGGAGACGTTCTAACATTTCATCCATAACTGACAGATTCTGTTCTGCCCTATCTAATTTATTTAATCGTATTAAACTCTCGGTATATAAATGTTGATAATAAAAACTTCCTGGAAAGTGGTCTCGCAATTTCGCTACAACCTGTAATGATGAATTATAATCCTCATCAATCCATAAATAAATAAACGCCAGAATAGTTTCAGCTTCAATCCAAGAATACTCCCCGGTTCTGGCAGCTGTCTTGATCTGATTAATCCCCAATTCCCGATCGCCTTCAACTCCTAATAATCCTGCAACAAATTGAATTATTTTAGAGCTGGATCCCACATAAAAATTAAGAATTCCTAAAGGAAGGTATGCATCTCCAAGATCAGGATATGTTTTGTGAATCTCTTTTACGATTCTGTATCCTGTATATCCCTCATACAAAACGCCAAACCACTCCTTTTTCCCGAGATGAATTCGAGCCTTTAATCCGTGAGCTGAACCCAGAAAAAGTCCGTATTGTGGATTGTCAGGAAACTGTTTGGTTAACTCCTCATAGATGGGAATAATTTCCATCAAATGATTCTTCAAAATTGAATAACTTTTTTCATGTCCCACATAAGCGATTGTTCTCAACCATTCAGATGTACCCCATACAAAATGGACCGCGGGATGATTTGGGTATGCTTCTTTTGCTTTTGAAAGAATCTCTACAGATTTAACAAATTCATAGTTATAAAATGCGTTTATTCCATCCCATATAAAATTGCTTCCCGGTATTGAATCCTTGGAATCTTGGCTGATTTGATTAACTGCTCCGTAAAGATTAAATGTACTTAAAGTTATACTTAAGATAAATATATTAATCAACTTTATTATCACAGATGGGAATATTATTTTCAGATTAATATGGCTGTGTTCTAATTATCAACTGTTTTAATGCTACATTCTGGGGTAACGGAATTGATGATATCCATAGCCCCGTCCTTCAGGGCGGGGAATAAAATCGCTAAAACAAGTAAGGGCGTTTACGCCCTTTATTGTATAAGCGCTTCCTTTGGAAATAACCCCGAAAAAATCGGGGTAACAACGTTTGTTCATATTCTTGACCCCGCCCTGAAGGACGGGGCTACAAATTGATTTATGTGTTTATTCAGTTGTTTCATAGAACATAGCCATTAATATCTAAGCTTGAAAGGTATAGATTACTCCGATTGTCTCCTGGCAATAATTAGCCATCCCTTGGCGCTATTATTATCAGGTTGAAGCGCAAGACTTCTTTCCCATGCGGTTATAGCCATATCTTTCTCCCCCATTTCCCAATAGGTAATCCCAAGACCATTATAATTTTCAGAATTCTCAGGGACAATCTCAACAGCTTCCTGATAGGCATCCAATGCTTCAAAGTAGAGACCTTGCGTTCTATAGAATTTACCCGCATTTTTAAGAGCCTCTGCCAACCACTCCCAAGAACGCGGGTTCACAGAGAGTGCGGAGGTAAGATATTTACGACTTAGATCAGCATAACCGATCCTATTGTAATCGATACTCATAATATAATATGCTTGAGGGAGTAAATGTTTAACCTGAAGATGATTGGGTGCATAATGGAGTAGATCTTCCCAGGCAGAGGTTGCTTTAGACCATTCAAAGGCATAGAAATAACTCAGACCATGTTTATAACCGATATCTATGTCATAAGGTTTCAATGATAATACCTTTGCATAAGTAACAGAAGCATAGAGATAATTTCCTTGATCAAAGTATAAATCCCCCAGAGCAACTAAAGGATCAACCTCTCTCCTGGTAAGATTTATACTCTCTATGTACAATTTTTTTGCTTTTTTAATGTTACCCATTATTTCGTAGGCTTTGCCCTCAAGGTATGAAAAAATATAATTGTTAGGGTATCTTTGTTTACCTTCATCACACAGAGTTAGAACTTCTTCATAAGTACCAGCATCCAAATTCCTACGAATTCTGTTAATCGCAACTTTCATTGAATCTATATGGGTAAACATCGATAAATCAGAGATGGTAGCTGGGTGATTTGGATCAAACTCTAATGCTTCATTATAATACAAGTTAGCTTTATTACGCTGCCCACTTCTTGAATAAAGTGATCCCAAATAATAGTGATAATCAGCTTTTGAGGGATCTTCTGAGATCATTCTTAGATATATATCTCTTGCCCGGGAAATAGCCCCCTTTCGCTCATATTCAAGGGCAAGTTCTCGCAGGGAAGCAAAATCTTCCGGCTGCTTCTGAATCCTTTCTTCAGTCACCTTAATTCTATATGGTTTATATTTTTTTGACTTATCTTTTTTTAAGGGCTCTAACCTCGAGATTACTTCTCCCAACCGATCCATTACTACATCCAAATCCTTCTGCACAAGAGATATCTCATCGGACAGTTCAGAAACACTTCTCATAGGTACTGAAAGTTGTTCGGGAATTTGTGGCTTTGATATGATTTTTTTCTCTTGAGGTTTTTGTTTCGGTGTTTTGTCTACAATAGTTTGAACCTTACTAATAATTCCCTTCAGCTTTTTAGTAGGATACAATTTATACGCCTTTTGAAATTCCTCTAATGCTCCTTCATAATCCTTAGCCTTTACTTTTTCAAGTCCCTTTTTATAAGCTGCATCAGATTCGGATTTCCTTTCCTTCGACGATGCAGGTTTCTTTTGTTTTAATTTTTTGTCTACAATAGTTTGAACCTTACTAATAATTCCCTTCAGCTTTTTAGTAGGATACAATTTATACGCCTTTTGAAATTCCTCTAATGCTCCTTCATAATCCTTAGCCTTTACTTTTTCAAGTCCCTTTTTATAAGCTGCATCAGATTCGGATTTCCTTTTCTCCTTTGCCTTTTTTGTATCCGTTTGAGCTTGTAAATTCTCTACAGAATTGGGAAATACGATCTCTGGGAAAGTGATAAACAAAAATGAAGTCAGAACAATATAACAAAATGTGCGTTTCATATAGTTACCTCTGTTCATAATATACAATGAACACTCATTTTTTGCATAATTTTTTCGTTTAGAATTGTGCTACTTTTTAAATTAACTTGCAACATTGATTTTGTAAATGAACTTTCTCTCAAAAAATAGTCGAACTGGCTTAACACTAATGTTTATTCCCCTCCTCATTGGGTCAGGTAGGATATGGACTCAAGAAACGGTTTCACCAGTAACGATTCATGGAATAACAGTTGAAGAAAAAGCAAACGGTACAATTATTCGTATCAATAAATTTGGAAATGTTACTCCATCACAAGTTACTGCATGGATATCAGAAACAAACTGGTTTTATATGACTGTATGGGGGGGAATAATTGATACAACCCTTGAATTTCACTTTACTCCAACCGGGATTATTCAGGACCTTCAATATGAAAATCTTCCAGAATCTGTTCAGATAAATTTCAGTTTAACAAGAGAAATTGAGACCTTTGAAATAGACACTGAATTGAGTGATGATATTCTCGCCACCTTGAGACTTCCATTAGCTGAGACGTTAGCCACCATCGAAAAAATAAAGGCTTTAGAAGGTGAAAAACTGGCGGTACCACCTGAAGAAACATCTCCAACAATTAAAACCATAACAAACAAAATTCCATTTGCTATGATGTTTACAGGCTCGGCATTATTTATTACAGGTGTTATCGAATTCAACAATAGCGAAATGATTTCGGGATTATTATTACTGGGTTGTGGCTATTTCCTGAATAACTACATCAATAATTCACAGGAAGAAAATTAATGTCATCAGGAACATATTTCGCCATCTTCTATGTGGTTGGAATTCTTTTATTAGCCCTATTTGTCAGATTATTTCTCTGGAAAAAACGGATAAAGAAAGAGGAACAAAAACTACGTGAGCGTGGGAGGTTAAAGGAAAAAAAAGGTGATTTGTAGATTTAAATATCTGCTATTATTTCCCTTTATTTTTTCTTCCCTTTTCGGTTTGAATGGTATTGACCAGATTTTGGAAGATTATCAAAAAGGTGATTTAACATTGGAAGAATCACTCATTTACCAGGTAGCACGACTCAAGTCCGATCCAATCCTCCCAGACAGATATAAAAACAGTGAACCTATAAAATGTGGCACACCGGTGCTGAAAGCTCTTATGGAGAATTATCATAAGCTATCCCCTTCTGGAAAGGAAATTCTTTCTAAAATGGGTGTAAACTTCAACGGTCTATCTCCTACATTTCCCAGACCATCTGATCTTGATTTACATTATGATTCAGGAATATTTCGTTTTCACTATACATTAACAGGAGAAGATGCGGTTGATTTGACTGATGATGACAATGATGGAATACCAGATTATATCAATACGGTTGATAGCGTATTTACGGAGGTGTACGAAATGGAAATTGATACTTTCAGTTTTGTAGAACCACCCAGTGATAGCTGGTATCCTTATTATGTTGACAATGGAGGTAATGGTCTTTATGATATATATATCAGCAAATTAAGCCCTGGGTATTACGGGTGGGTGATGCCTGAATCCTATGCCTTCCACAATTCAGGAGATAATGAAAAGAGTCCTGATATCACTGAACAAAACGCCTTAACCAGCTACATGGAAATTCGGAATAATTATAACGGATTCCAAAATACCGAAATTGAGAATATTCAGGTGACTGCTGCACACGAATTTTTCCATGCAATTCAATTCGGTTACGACGGATGGGAAAAAACCTGGCTATTGGAAGCCACAGCCGTCTGGATGGAGGATGAAGTCTTCGACGATGTTAACGATTACTACCAATATCTTCAAATTTGGTTTAACGAACCCAATGTTGCTCTGGATTATTCTCCCTATCATAATTACAATCCAAACTACAATCCGGAATTTGATACAGGAGGGAATAGTAGACATTGGTATGGGAGCTGTATATTCTTTCGATATATCTCCGAGCATATTGGTGATTACTCTCTTATTAGGACCATCTTTGAAAATAGCATTTTGTATAACAGTTATGAAGCAGATTACACAATTACAACCATTGACGAAATCTTAAGCAAACACGGATCGGATTTCAAAGAGACACTTCAAAAAATGGCTGTTGCCAATCGGGTACTTTCGTCGGATCCAATCGTTGGAGAATATTCTTAT
>JACNLN010000038.1 GCA_014381485.1 Fidelibacterota bacterium | reverse complement strand
TCGTGAATTATTTGCCAATATTGTTAACAAAAGAGAAAAGATCGAAAGAAGAAAATATTTAGGTTCTTCACTGATCAGTCAATAGCGAAACAGGTCCGTCAGTAGCCGGATAAATCAGTCGGGTGCCTGATCGATTTGTGTGTGTAAGGAAAAATATGGAAAATCTCGCTTTTGCGACATTGAGGTAAACCCTCAGGAATGATAGGCACAGGAAGATTTCCGAAGGATCCTTTGGAATTAGAATTCTTCGTTATACGAATGCTGATATCTATGACGATATCGACGGTGTTATTGAACAGATTGCTCGTGAGATTAAGAAAATGGAGAAAGCAGGTTTTGAGCAATAATGTTGGTCAAAACATTGTACTAAACTTTTTTGTTGGAAGACCTCCCCTTTTTCCCCTCCTTGCCAAGTCCCAAGATCCCGACCTGTCGGGGGAGGGGTGCAACCTGTCAGGCACCCGACTGAGGGGTGGTCTGAACTTTCCAAGCCTGCACGGCATCAGGAGGGGAGAGGATGAAGAGGTTGTCTGAACTTTCCAATCCTGCACGTCATCAGGAGGGGAGAGGATGAAGGGGTGGTCTGTACTTGCTAAGTCTGTCTGTACACTGTGTGCAAGCAGGGAGGGGACGAAATCAGTCAGGCTTCCGAGTAAGGGAAGGTGGTTCGAAAATACATCCATCAATAACCGAACAAGATTACTCATAAAAATGTGTGATGAACCAATATTTAATATATTTGGAATATTTAATTCGAGGGTAACGATATGCAAAAAAATATAATAATCCTTATAATCATCCTGTGTTTAATTTCATTAAGTGATACCCAGGAAGTAGAGATCGACACTGCCAATTTATTTGAAGAGGAATTTATAATTCCTGAAACTGAAGCTGAGATGGATATGGAAGAGATAATCATGGAAGATTTTCCACTTGAACGGATGGAAGATACATCTGTTTCTACAGGGATACCCATTCCTGGATTTGAATTTGTAGAACCGGAAGAATTGGATACAGTCACTGCTGTGGAATTTATTGATACCACTGGGTTACCTGAAGATACTCTCGTCGTACCTGATACAATTGAAGTAGGTGATATTGATATAATGCCTGAAGATACAACTACAGTAATTGATTCTGTGATTGTTGTTGGAGTGGATATAGTAACAGAAGACACTTTAGAATCATTGATGTCTCAAGAGGTTCCTCAGTCACTGGATGCTGGATATCAAGGTTTTCCCTGGGGAATGACGAAGGATCTGTTCCATAAGTATGTTGAGATTGATTCATTAATACCGAGTACAAGAAAAGATGCTTTATCGTTTTATGGCTCTCTTGGTGAGGATAGTGTTAAATACACTTATTATTTTTCACCTAAGGGATTTTGGAAAGTAAAGATTGATTTTAATATCATAGAATCAGAACTTGATAATTACATAGATCATTTTAAACGGATAGAAAATAATCTGACAAAAAAATATAGCGCTCCTATCCTAACAAGTCGCCACGATATAGGTACTAATAAGGAATATTGGTTCTCACCTTATCCCAAAATTGCCAGGGCTTATTATCGATCTTCATGGAGTGAATTAGGAACCAATATAGAACTTCTTCTTGACGCACGAGCTCCTATAGAATACAAACCAGCCCCTGTTTTTGACGATTTGACTACCGACCTCATCCTTTTATATTATCGAACGGACTACTATGAGATAATCGTTCCTGATAGTTCTGCGATATTGAATGACTATTAGATTTTTAACTAAAGAAAAATCCGCCATTATCAAAGTATACCCTTTATTTTTTTCAATTCACCGGACAGTGTGGTTTTTCAGCTTTAATCGATTTTGATAAATATATCATCAAAAGTAAAACAGGTTCCTAGAAAACCTGGTGTCTATCTATTCAAAGATGAGAAGGGTTTAGTTCTTTATATTGGAAAAGCCAAAGTCTTACGGGATCGGGTGAGGACTTATTTTCAAAAAAGTAACCAAACGACACCGAGATTAATTTCAATGATGTCAAGAGTGGTTGATCTTGAGTGGATCGTGACAAATAACGAAGTGGAAGCGCTGTTAGTCGAAGCTAATCTGATAAAAGAACACGCTCCCAAATATAATGTAAGTCTTAAGGACGATAAATCTTTCCCCTATGTCAGGATTACTCGTGAGCCTTTTCCACAGATAATTATCACCCGGAAAATTGTGAAGGATGGATCTAAATACTTAGGACCATACACGGATGTAAAATCCCTCAGAAATACTTTTAAAGTTATACATAAGGTATTTCCCGTAAGAAGCTGTGAATACAAAATTAATGAAGATACAATTGCACGGAAAAAAGTGTCTGTCTGTCTTGATTATCACATCAATAAGTGTGAAGGACCTTGTGAGGAATTGGTGGATGAAAAAACATACAATAAAATGATCAAGAATGTGATTCGATTTCTTCACGGTAGAACCGACAAAGTATTAAAATCTCTTAAGAATCGGATGGAAGTCCTATCCGATGAAATGCGGTTTGAAGAGGCAGCAATTGTAAGAGACCAAATAAAGTCTATCGAATCTTTCACCCGGCGACAGCGAAAAGTGACCGCTAATTTTGAGGATAAGGATATTATTGCTCTTGCTGTTGAAGAAAGTGATGCCTGTGCTGTTGTAATTCGCCTTCGAAATGGAAAGATTGTGGGTCGAGAAAAAATGATGATGAGTGGTGTAGATTGTGACTATCAACCGGAAGCACTTTTAGCATTTTTACGGCAATTTTATCTGGACACTGATTTTATTCCTCCCGAAATTATACTTCTAATAAAACCCAATGATGAAGTTACGATTACTTCGTGGCTGACAGATAAACGGGGAAGACGGGTAAAACTTACGGTACCACAAAGGGGAGAAAAAGTCCGTCTGCTTCGCATGACCCAGCAGAACGCAAAGCTTTTATTAGAGGAATATCTTCGACAGAAGGAAAGACGGCGGGAACTCATTCCTGGAAAAATATTGCAATTGCAATCCGATCTTCATCTTTCTGTAGCTCCAAGACGAATTGAGGCATTTGATATCTCCAATATTCAGGGAAGCTATCCTGTTGCAGCTATGGTATGTTTTGTAGATGGTCAACCAAAGAAAAGTCTGTACCGGAAGTTCAAAATAAAAACGGTAAAGGGAGTAGATGATTTTGCTATGATAAGGGAAGTTGTGTTGAGACGATACCGTCGCTTAAAGAGCGAAAGTGCTCAATTTCCCGATTTGATACTGATTGATGGGGGCAAAGGTCAACTTGGAATGGCTGTGTCAGCTCTTCGGGAACTGGGGTTGACATACATTCCTGTAGTGGGTCTTGCTAAGCGACTGGAAGAGGTTTTTATACCGGGGTATTCCGAACCCCAGTCGATTGCTAAACACTCATCCGGTTTAAGGTTACTTCAGCATATCCGGGATGAAGCCCATCGGTTTGCTGTAGCATTTCATCGAAAACGACGAGGGAAATCAGTAACACATTCAATCTTTCACGAAATTAAAGGGGTAGGGCCTGTTACTGTTAAAAAACTGTTTACCAATTTTCGGGATATCCGTTCTATCTCAAGGGTATCAGAGGAAGAGATTTCCAGAAAAATTGGGATTCGGAAATCATTAGCAGAAACGATAATTTCCACCGCAAAAGAATTCGTAAATGATAGAGAATAAAGAAAGTCATCACACATTTTTGTCGGTCAGGCGCCCGACTGATGGGTGAATCTAAAAGTTGAATGTAGACATTAGTCTGGGGCTTAGTTGTTTTTTTCACAGCTTCCGCAGGACCCTGAGGGGATGTCTGTCTGTACGCCAGCTGATGAAAGATAGGTACTAGATCATAGGCTCGAATAGAGGATTTAATAATAGACCTTCTCCCCCTTGACGGGGGAGAAAAAAAGAGGGGGTGAATAAATGATGGAATGGTAGAGTGACGGATGAGATGTTGGAATAATGTTATCGATTATCACCGTCACCTTTACCCTGTAGAATAGGAATCAATGTTTATCAAATCACACAACCTATTTCATTTCCAATTTTTTCGATTTATGTGGACAATTCAGTATTTATTCAACAGGGTAAACCCTCTCCTCCGTCAGTAGCCGGATAAGCGTACAAGGGAGAGGAGTTCCATTTGCAAATGGATAGTGGAAGAAAAGTATTTTTCTATCAATATCTTAGCAAACAAAATTTGTCATGTGCCCGACTGAACTGAGGAACCTTACCCACACCCCAACCCGTCGGGGGTGAAGAACAAAAAATATTCACAAGGATTATATGTCAGGAAGAAAATAGGCGATGTCAATAAGGAAAATAACAGAATGGGAAATCAGATATATTGATGAGAAAATGGGGAGATCACCGACTTCACTTGAGTTGTCTCTGTTGTCGCATCTTTGGAGTGGGCAAATTTCTCACAAAAATGTCATCTCAATTATGGATTCGGTTACACAATTTGGTGAAAATATCATCACTGACTTTCCATTTCAATCTATAGGGTTTATTGATACTGTTGCTGATACATCCCTTATTGTAGGGATGATAACTCTTCCACCGTTAACCGGGATAAGAAAGAGCAGACAGAAAATAAATGAGCTTTTACTGGAGATTGCCACTCTGGGTGCTATACCGTTGGAAGTAATTAAAAAGAAAAATACCATTCTTGTACTGGGAACTCTTGAGAAAAAACTGGTTAAAAAACCCACAACTTTTAGTGAAGGAAACCTCCTGTATCTCCTGAGATCGCCAGCATCTAAACATCTTCAAAAATGTGTTCTTGAGCTACATCATCACAGCTATGTCAGAAGTCTGAAAATCATTGATGAAGGGGGATTAATTGTTGCCTGCACTAATCTGGCAAGGGAAGGAAAATGTGGAATTGATTGTGATATTCAATCATTTCCAGAAGGGAAGAAGAATTCTCACAAGAAGATATTAATCCGAAAATATTTTGGATCAGTTCTCGCAGTGGTGATTCGTGGTTTTGAAAAGGAAATTCATAAGATTAGTCAAAAAAATAATGTGGAATGTATTCAGGTGGGGAAGGTTACCGGTGAGGATGTTCTTCGTTTCCAACTGACGGGACAAGAAGTAGCTGAGATTCCTAATTCACTTATGTTTCCTTCCTCAGATACGCTTTCTGTGTCAAATCAGGAACTTGGAAAACCCAAATATCTTGAGAAAGTTAATTCTCTGGATCTTAGTGAAGTTCGACAGCCTGCTGATTTCAACCAGACATTGGTCAAACTTGTCTCATCGCCTGATGTGATGCCGGATAAAGGAGTCCTGACATCAAAAAAATCATCCAATGCCATTGCTCATATCATTCCTCTTGAGGAAGACGATAGGCATCTTGTGGTGTCTATTGAGGGGAACGATCAATTCTTATTTCTGGATCCAGCCACCGGGGGGAAATGTGCAATGGCTTTGGCTATCAGGAATGTCCTTTGTTGTGGGGCTATACCACGCTTTGTTACACTTGGCGTAGATTTTGATGATCTATCTGATCCAACAGCTCATTACCAGTTTCGAGAAGCCCTATCTGGCTTAGGCAGTGCCAGCACTGTTTTTAATCTTCCTATTGTATCAACCCATCTTGTTACGGATAGAGTCTCCCGAGAAAATCCCAACCTTATCGTAGGAGTAGTGGGGGATGTAGAATCTGTTGACCAGATAATCAGTCAGGATTTTAAGGACGAGGGAGATTTTATTCTGATTTTTGGCAGTCATCGAGGAGAGATAGGAGGTAGTGAATACCTAAAACTCATCCACAAAAAAGAGCTCGGTCCTCCTCCTTCTGTGGATTTATTAATGGAACGAAATCTTCAAGAATTTATTTATTTGACAAAAAGTTCGAAAATGATTAAATCAGCATATACCGTATCAAAGGGTGGACTTTCTATGGCTCTTGTGCGCTGTCTTTTGAATTCAAGAGAGGGAATCGGTGCTCGAATTCATATGAGCAGTAAAATTCGTGAGGATGAAATGTTGTTTGGTGAAACTCAGGGGCTGGTTATCGTTACAGTGGAAGAGGAATCCATTATCGAAATTGAACGGATATGCATGAGATTACGACTACCGTGCACCGCAATTGGACGGGTGACTGATACAGGGAAGTTTGAGTTTAACGATTTAATTTCACTAAAGGTGGAGAAAATCGCAGAGATGGTAGTATGAAATTTCTTCCGACAAGCAAGGTTGCTTGTTGGATAGAAGCGCTCAATTTATGTTGCCAGTGTTTTCGTCATTGATCGGACAAGATTTCGGGGGTGAGTAATCCAGAATAGAACTCAGGTCGACGATCCTCAAGAAGGTGATTAGAAGGAGTGATGTATTTATCCCGGGCATCTTCCACGTCAATTTCTGTGATATAGAGTTCATCCAGCTGGGAAGGAGCCCGGTGGAGAAGCATCCCTTTCGGAGCAACAATCTGGCTGTTTCCTGTGAATTGAATTTCTCCCCCAGATTTGTTTTCCACGCCAAAGCGATTTGTAGTGATGGCAAAAACGCCATTCTCCAGACAACGAGTGAGCATGGCTGATTGGCAATAATCGAGGATAAGATTGGAAGGATGACAGATGATATCTGCCCCCATAATTGCCAGGCTTCGCATCACTTCTGGAAAAATCCAATCAAAACATATCATTATGCCAATTTTTACTCCAAGGATTTCCACTACCTGCGGAGGAGCATCTCCCGGATCGAACCATTGTTTCTCATCGTCAAAGAGGTGAAGTTTCCTGTAGGTGTGAAGAACCCCATCAGCACCTATTAGAAGAGCACTGTTATAAATGAGACTATGGGATTTTTCCGCAAAACCAGTGACAATATAGAAATTCCGTTTCTTGCAGAGATTGATCAGGGTATCGACGGTGGGAGAATTCTTCGGATCTTCAGCCAGCTCCTGGGCTTTTCCCCGATTCTGAAGATAGTAACCTGTGAATGGTAGTTCAGGTAAAACAATAAGATCGGCATCTATGTGTTTAAGGGTGTTGACGATCTTGTCACTGTTTTGTTTAATCTGTTTCAAATTTGGATAAAACTGAAAATACCCGATTTTTATCATACTCTTTCTCCCGATAGTTCAAATTGGAGTATCATTAAGGTTAACATCTTATCACGAGTTTTTTAGGAGTTTAATGAAGGGCTTTGCTCCTGTTAGGAGTGCTAAAATAACAAACCACCAGATACTCACTTGAATGATAGATGGAATCAATTTGACGATGATCAGCGCCACAAAAATCGCTGCAATTTGCAGGAGCTTGATATCCCAGATCGTTAACTTTTTTACTCTCTCATTGATGGCATCAAATAAGTTCATCTATACTTTCTCCTGAATGATAGTAAGTTATTCATCAACAATAGATTTTTCAAAGTCTTTAACAACGAATTTTTTCCCTTTCTGAACAATACTATGCCCCTCAGACGCCAACCTTTTTTTAATGTTGTCAATACCGCCGGGATATTTGGGATTTAATTCGCCACCTTTTTTAAGAGTACGCCAGTACGGTGTGATTTCCGTTTTTCCCACATTTTCATCTTCATTAGCTGCATTAGCGGAGATCATAGCAAAAATCCCGGTCGTGATGGGACAGCCGATAGTAGCTCCGTGTCTTTTAGCAAGAATTTGACGAATTATGTTTATAGTGATAAGTTTACCGTTTGGAACCTTTTTCATAATTTCATCAACCTCAATAGGGGCAGGGATCACTACTGTGCCAGTCCCCCACCGCTGGCTCATTTTTTCGGTAATCTTTTCAACTCGCGGAAGGTCTTTGCTATCAGAAAGTTTCTCTCGCCATGACTTCTTTTTATTTGTCATTTTTTTACCTCACTCAGAATTGGATTTATCGAAATTATTCTCCCAGAAAAATAGCGTCTATTTTTAATAATTAAAAGTCAATTATACCAGTTAAGGAGTAGTCAGAATTAAAAATTTATTGCTATGTTCTATAAAACAACCAAATTAATTCAACAGATTGATCCGTCGCCGACCTGCCTGTCGTATCGACAGAGAAGACAGGTCTCGGAACGGGTCGGTGAGCGGATGCCGGTATCCAAATGTCCCGCTCGGCGATCCCGCCACGGCGGGAGATCACCGACGGGAAACCAAAAGAAAATGAAAATTCCTA
>JACNLN010000108.1 GCA_014381485.1 Fidelibacterota bacterium | reverse complement strand
AGGCGGGACAGGCTATTCTTCCCTATAGGGCAGGCAGTGTTTCTTTTTTAACTAGAATTCCATCAAGTTTATTAACGCAAATATTCAAAGGCCATTTCATAACTTCTATGATCATCATTGATAACAAAAAACACTACACCAACTCTTTTCATTCTCCCCCCCCCCACGATAAATCGGGATTTTCAACATCCGAGGGGGAGAAGGTCTTGCCGAGAAGTCACATCTCAAATTCTTATTGCAGATTCTGCCTGCCCGCACTCATTCTTCGTGAGCAGGTGGGTGGGTAAAACTGTTTGAAGCCGTGCTAACAAGCACTCCTCTCCCTTGAGGGGAGAGGAATTAAAGGAGAGGGTGATCTGTTATCTTGTCAGCAGTTTTCTCGCAATAAAAGCAACGTAAGTTTTCTAAGATTGAAACTGGCTTACATTGGACAACTCTGGTATAAAAATGGAATCCAAGTACGCATTATTGTGATGAGCCTTAAAATTGAAGAAGAAATATTCAACAGGATTTTAAAGGGAAGTATCATCGATTTTGGTTGTTGCCCTTTTTCTTATTGAGATATACATTCTTTTATGAAGTTAAAGGTATCATTAGTGATG
Organism: Fidelibacterota bacterium; assembly: GCA_014381485.1. Lineage (GTDB taxonomy): Bacteria > Fidelibacterota > Marinisomatia > Marinisomatales > CAZVFT01 > JACNLN01. Next base: position 7,658 of record JACNLN010000108.1, on the reverse strand, counting down.
AAGTATAGTGAAAATCAATTTAATTCAAATTCCCAATACATTAGGAGTATATCAAATAATCACGAATATTACGTAAGGTAAAATGTTTTTATCGAGTATAACAGGTAAAACCTTTTTAACTGTATTAATAGGAGCCTTCATCATGTTTTTACAGGCAAACGAAAAAAACCAATCCCCAAAAGAAAATGAATCAGAAACGATTACTCTGCCTGATCCTGATTTCGATGGAGAATATTCAATTGAGCAAACCTTACTTAAACGTAGATCGGTTAGAAGCTATAGTGACGAACCGTTATCACTTGCTGAAATTTCCCAGCTTCTCTGGGCAGCTCAGGGGATTACAAACCGCCAGGGTTTCAGAACCGCTCCCTCTGCGGGAGCCCTTTACCCTCTTGAGGTCTATATTGTCGCTGGTAATGTAAATGATCTTCCAGATGGAATCTATCATTATGTTCCTCGTGGACATAAATTAGAGAAGGTCGTGGAGGGAGATAAAAGAGTTGAATTGTGGGCAGCATCTTTAAGACAGGATTGTGTTGGGGAAGGTGCAGCAGTGATCGTATTCTCTGCAGTTTATAAGCGAACCACCTGGAAATATGGAAAAAGAGGGAATCAATACGTTCATATTGAGGTAGGTCATGCCGCTGAAAATGTTTTCCTTCAGGCGGTAGCCCTGGATCTTGGAGCAGTAATTATAGGAGCTTTCTATGACGATAAGGTGCAAAAAGTGATAAATATGAGAAAAGAAGAAATCCCCCTGCTCATTATACCTATTGGAAAAATGTAAATAGAATCGGATTGACTTTTTAACCTTTTCGAAATAATTGAATTACAGACTATTTTATTGGGTGATTATTCACAGGTTTTCACAAAATTCAGCACATTAATTAGTTAACAAGGAGTTCGATGATGAAAGCAATATTTTTTTCTGTCGTTATGTTACTTTCAACGATGCTATGGTCACAGGGGGATGGGGCTCTTACTTTGGAGGAACTACAATCCCTTCAGGAGAATTTTCGATTGACCCCATCGGAAAAAGCTATCAAGAATGCTCTGGCTGATCACCGCATCAAAGATCTGGCTGTTGATCGCATGACCAGAATAAGTCAGAATGAGTTTTTCACTCATAAAATTGATGTTAAGGGTGTGACCAACCAGAAATCGAGCGGTCGTTGCTGGCTCTTTGCCGGGCTCAACATTCTTCGACCGCAGATGATAAAAAAATATGATCTTGAAGAATTCGAATTCTCCCAGAGTTATCTCTTTTTCTACGACAAATTGGAAAAGGCAAATTTGTTCATTAATCAGATCATCGAGTGGCGTGATAGGGATCCAGACGAGCGTGAACTAACATGGCTGTTGAATCACGTCATCGGTGATGGGGGTCAGTGGAATATGGTTGTGGATCTTGTGGAAAAGTATGGCTTAGTTCCGCAGTATGCGATGCCAGAAACATTTGCAACTTCCAATACCCACGATGTGAACATGCTTCTTGGAAGGAAACTCCGGCAGACCGCATCCCGTATTTTTAATGCCCACAATAGTGGAGTGGCTGAAGCTGAGTTTGACAAAATCCGAATGGATACGATGGAGGATATCTATCGTGTACTGGTGCTGACGTTTGGAACGCCACCTGATACATTTATCTGGCAGTATGAAAACAAAAATGGCAGAATCAGCAAACCAGTGAAATATACCCCGAAACAATTCGCGAATGAAGTGGTCAAAACCAATTTAGGCGAATATGTCTATCTGTTGAGTGATCCCCTTCTCGATTATTACCAGACGTATATTATCAGTTTGGATCGAGATATGTACGATAAACCTGATATGTTTGTTCTGAATCTTCCCATAGGTGATTTGAAGATGTTAGCAATGGAGCAGATTCTGGATGACGACCCTGTCTGGTTCGGGTGCGATGTTGGGAAGGAAATGCTTGGAGAAGATGGTGCTATGGTGTTGGGGATTTATGACTATGAGAGTCTGTTTGGGATCAATTTTTCGTTGACCCGCGAAGAGCAGTTACTCTATCGTGGTTCGATTCCCACTCATGCCATGGTTTTTGTGGGGTTGGATATCCAGGATAAAAACCCCCGCCAGTGGCTTGTTGAGAATTCCTGGGGTGACGAAAAGGGGCGCGAGGGCTACTGGACAATGGGTGATGCCTGGTTTGATAAATACCTCTACGGGGTGATTATCCTTCAAAAATACCTGACAAGAGAAATGGAACAAGCCCTCGAAACTGAACCGATTGTGCTACCGCCCTGGGATCCAATGTGGATGATGATTAAAGGGTATTAACTGGTCCGCCATAGTTGGACAATCCGTTCTGCGGATTTTACCCTTCAGGGGCTTAAATCTTGCTTATTTCAAAGATGGCTGTACCGCCATCCGTGTGTGAGGAGGGGTTCAGACATTGCACGTATGCTTTTGAACTATCTTCTTTGCCAGCCAACCCCCACCTGTCCGGTGGCGAAATTCGAAGGGCATTGTAATGTGGAAGGAGTGAGGCAAGAGAATGCATGCAAAGGGGGAAATCTGAAATAAGTCGGTATCCATCCTCGAGCTTGAAACTGTCACCTTTCTTGTACACTGGGCAATGACCTTTAATTTCTTTTACTCTGATGATAATATCCATGGTTTTTCTCTTTCTTGATTTTTTAAAAATCCGTTCTGTGGATTTTACCCCGAATATTCGGGGTTTTATAATTATTACTTGATGACAAGACACTTCCTGACTTCATAAAAAGTTCCTGCATCAATCCGATAAAAATAGATACCGGATCCTGCTTGACTGGCGTCCCATTGGACAGTATGATACCCGGCGTTTTTCTGCTCACTTACTAACTTTTCAACTAACTGACCTGTAAGATTATAAATAGATAGAGTAACAAATGCTGGTTGTGGTAATTGATAAGATATTTTTGTTATCGGGTTGAATGGATTGGGGTAGTTTTGATACAACGCAAATTCCATAGCAATTCCTGCAGGTTCAGTATCGATAGCAAGCCCTGCACCAAACCAGTTCAGAATCATTGTGATAAATTCCTCTGGTCCCTGAGATATGGGAGTGCTTGGTTGTACTTTTGATAGATCAAATCCCAGATACAGGAGCTTTCCTGGAGTTTCGCTGATGACTCCTGCCACTCCATCATCGTGATATTCGTAAGCCATTTCTGCTGTATCCAGAGGTGAAATTACATCGCAATCAGCAGGGAAATTGATAAGAAGATTTTCCCCCTGAATAACTGGATGAGAATCATTCCCCCAAATTATGTGACCCTCATGCTCCTCTATATACTCGCTCTGCAGGACATCGGAATAAAAATTGGTGCTACCTAAAACATTTCCGATATTTTGTCCCATAACTAACAGATTGTTGCTGGAATCCTGGTGCAATGCTAATTGATCTTGTATGTTCTCAGGAATGGGATTGATAGCATTATCGCCGGTGAAATACAGAATATGATCATATTGACAGATGAGTCCTTCCAGCGAATCTTCCGTTGCATCATCCCAAAGCCTCACAACTTGACGGCTGTCAACCATGACATCAAGATATATTCCTGAATTCTGCAGTTCTCCCGACATATTGACCAGCAGAATTTCTGGTGTACCGAGTGGCAGATCAAAGTTCACTGTATCGCTGTGTTCCTGATAGGTAAGATGAAGTTCAAAACCCACATACGTTGGGTCAAATGGTTCTGACAGGTGCAGTTCAAATGGGGTGATGGATATTGTAGTATCACTCAATCCAGCTGCAGAGAATTGTACCTCATCTAGAATTATTTCCACACCCGGATGATCAACCGATAGGTCTCCTGTCATTTCTCCTACCGGAATACCCTGATTCGTGAGTTCTACAAATAACTCAAAATCTTCCCCTGGATCCACATATCCATCATCATTTTCATCCACAACAGTGATGACGGGATTTCCAAACGAAAATTCACTTGTGCCAAATCCCACAGACGTTTCTAATACCCAATTATCAGGATCAAGTATCACAGTATCGACAGCTACTGGAATCGGGAGGTTTATGTTTGTAATTGCATCTTCAACCCAGATCAATTCCGTAACGGTATCACCACTGATTAGATTTAGCTGAAACTCCACGGGCATTTTAAACAGATCCGGTTCGGTACCTGTTGCCGATTGTTCAATGACGATATAGCACGTATCATTGGTGGAAGCCCAGAGATAATCGTAGTGGGGATGTCCATTTCCGTAAATCCACTGGTCGAAAAACCAGCTTAGATCATCCCCGTAATGATCTTCGAAAACATTTTTCAGATCCTCCGTGACAACATTTCCATAGGCATAGATATTCAGGTAATCCTGAAGGGAAGCGAAATAAACACTGTCTCCCACTACATACCTCAACATATGGTTTATCCAAGCCCCCTTGTAATAGATGATGATGTCGAAAATTGAGCCAAAGCTGGTTGTGTCGGTTGTGAAGACAGATTTTGAGTCATCCCAGTAGAATTCCATACCATTCATATAGCTGTGGTAGGCATTTTCTCCCTGGGTGGCTTCCATATACAGTGCTTCAGAATAGGTTGCAAAACCTTCATTGAGCCACCCGTGTTGCCAGGTTCGGCAGGTTACCATGTCACCGAACCACTGGTGTGCCAGCTCGTGAACCTGTACCATTCCGCTTGTGGTTGAAGTCGTCACACAGGTTTGATGCTCCATCGCCCAGCCATAACTTGAGACTTCAGCGATGGCGAATTTCTCATCCACAAAGGGATACAGTCCAAACAGGTCGGAATAGACAGGAAGGGCTGTTTCCACGTAACGAAATCCGGTCGGGACACTTCCAGTAACGTAGTAAACAATGGGCATTGAATCAATTTCACTGTAATGATAGTATTCGGTAACCGGGTTGTAAGGATAGGCATTGATACAAAACAGATAAGTTGCGATGGGGTAGCTTTCGTGCCAGTGATGAGTGAAGGTTCCGTTACCATTGTCTGTAACCTCCTGGAGGATGCCGTTAGATGCCACAACATACTGGGAAGGAACCGTCAACTTCAGGTCAAGCCAGCAAGCTTTGTCTGAAGGATGATCTTTGCAGGGGACCCATTCTGAAAGACCGTATGGACAGTTGAGGGAAAAGAATCCCCCACCAGAATAAACAAGACCACCTGACCAGGGTGCTCCAGCTCCTGTCCAACCGTGATACCGAATGGAGACTGAGATAGTGTCATCTGGGTCAAGTGATTCAGAAAAGTAAAGATGAAGTCGATGATTGTTATGATCGTAATTCGAGAGATTTTCTGCTGAAATGGATGTGATGTTTAGAGAATCTGCCGCATCTAAAATAATCTCAGTAACACCAGATTCATTTGCTTGCATCTCAATGATTACCGAGCCCTCCAACGTTTCATCCCCGGGATCGATAGATACATCAATTGTGTAGGAAATGATATTGTATAGGGTTTGCTCAGGTAGAAGGTCCCGGGTTTGTTGGAGCTGATGATTATTGATATTTCTTAAACGACAATTCTTGGCGGGTATAGAAACCTCCTGTGCAACTACAAAAATTGAATAGCAAAGGAAAACCAAACAGATGCGAGATTTCATTTTTTTAATATTACCTTTCTTGTACTAAGGAATATTATAGCATAAGCAAAAGTGAATTTATTATAAATCAATATTACACTTCATTCAGGAAAATTTCAAAGAATCAATGCTGGCATCGTCTAATCTATACAAAGTTTCTTTATATGGAATATCTATGAATAACTCAGTTTGTCAAATTAGGTTGACATAACTATCAGGCATTTTTTGAAGTGAGTTACCTTTTTGAACGAATCCAATACAGTACTAATCCACTGCCAACAAACAATACCGTCACTGCAATCAACTTAATTTCGAAAAGCAAGGCATTCATTCCTTCCGGGGGAATCATGGCAAAAATCATCGCTGCTGCTGTAGCTGCAAAACCAACTGCACCGGAAATACGTCCCCGTAAGTCCCTATTGCTGGTACGAAAAGCTGCAGCAAACATATACAAATAGGGGATGAAATAAATGATGATTTCCGCATCCAGCAGAATCAGATAGGCTTCTTCCACCGTTGATCCAGCCACACTGAACAGAATAAATAGCGTTGTTAGTCCTCCCTGAACCAGGAGGGATACATAGGGTGTCTTCCAACGTGGATGGATGTAACTGAGTGCCTTTGGAAGATAACGATCCAATCCTATTGCAAAAGGAACCCGTGCCACGCCAGCAATCCATGCACTGACTCCGCCAATTCCGGATATGGTTATTAATAAAGCTGCACCAACAGTCATCCAACCCAATTCAAATCTCTCAGTGAGCGAATGGATCGATTGAAGAATACCTGCCAGCAAACCAATTTCGTTTTTCGGCATTGCAAACAGCAGTGTTAGCGTCCCAAAAATGTAGATAATTGCAATTCCAACACCAGAAATGATAATTGCTTTAGGAATATTGCGCTCGGGAGTTTTTATTTCCTCGTTAAGAATGGCCATCAGTTCCAGTCCGGCGAACCCAAAACACATAGTTGCCCAGAAGGACCAGGTGGATATATTCGAAAGATTCGGAATAAGTGATTTCAGATTCAATGGTTCTGCAGGACCCCATTTGATAGCTGATAGGAACCCAAGAACAAAGAGAATGCCTATCGGAATCCAGACACCGATACCCCCCACGTTATGAATCCATTTGCCAATTGTGAGTCCCCGGATATTCAGAAGAATAACCGACCACATAACAATCAGTGAGAATAGTGCGATGTAGAGTCTGGAATCCGCAAGATGGAGATATTGACTGCCCAGGATAAACAGAGCATTTCCAGCCACAAACATTAACAGTGCGGGGTAATAGATCAGATTATTAATCCAGTAACACCAGCCCGCCATAAATCCATGTCCAGCACCAAAAACCTCTCGTGCCCAGACGTATATTCCACCCTCAGCTGGGTATTTTCGAGATAGGCTATAAATTGCATATCCCTGTGGGATGAAAAAGATCACCAGTGCCAGCAGCCACAAGATTATACTGCCGTAACCGGTCCGCGCGGCAGTGAGTAACCACCGAAGCCCCACGATGGCAACGATGTTCATCAATATCAGATCCCAGAGCCCTAGTGTGCGACGCAAAGTTGTGTTCATTATTAAATTAAATATACATTAACTCACCCGTCACTTCCCCATTATTTTTAGACATTTTGGTTCATAACACACCCCGTCCCTTCCGGGACACCCCTCTCGAGAGGGGACTCTATTGTTCTGTCCACATCAGATATCATCAACAGTACGGATAGGCACATAAATCACTGGAAAAACTTGGAAAGTCCAGACCACCTAATTTCCCCTCCCAGCCAGTGGGCGGGCAGGCTTTGCAAGGAGGGGATGAAAGGGAGGTCATTCAACTGATGTTTTTTCGATAGAGTGTGTCCCGTCCCGAAGATTCGGGACTCTCTCCTCTCTAAGAGGGGACTGTATTATTCTTGGTTCTTCACAATATCCTGTACCTGAATGATACCTGTCAGGCTCCCGACTGAGAGAAATAAATTTGTATTCAGAAATAATCCGAGATACAAGCATTAACACGATGTCAACACCCAAATACCACCCCCTCTTTTTTTCTCCCCCCCACGATAAATCGGGATTTTCAACATCC
>JACNLN010000232.1 GCA_014381485.1 Fidelibacterota bacterium | reverse complement strand
CAATTGACCGTAACTTTTTCAACATATCAGTATATTCGGATTCATGTTCTCCATCGAGTATAGATTGCACCTGCCGATAGGCAAATCGATGATGGATACGCACTACCGAAAGGTGAAAGGCTTCATCAATCACTTCAAATTTTTTATTCAATGTTAACAATACAGAGACTGCCAGTCGATTCTCACTACGTTTCAGAGAACACAAGTCAGCCGAAAGAAGCTCAGGAAGCATATGAACAGTTCCTTCTCCAAAATAAACTGAAGTACCTCTGTTTCTCGCTTCCCGATCCAGTTCCGATCCTCGACGAACAAAGTGACTGACGTCAGCAATGTGAACTCCCAGTACGTAATTTCCTTCAGAGTCCAGTTCCAATGAGATGGCATCATCAAAATCTCTGGCATCTTCAGGATCAATAGTAATACACTTTAAACCACTCAAATCCAACCTTTTTGGAATTTCATTATCTATAGCTTTAGTATTGAAGTGACGAATCTCATTCAGAACATTATCTGGAAATCTGGGTTGGAGATCATATTTGTGGCAAATATAGGTCATATCGTCTGCAGGATTATCAATAACGCCGATAAATTTTATAACTGATACCCGAATAGATTCCCAGGAACGTCCCCAATTAGTTACTTTTACTGAAACTATATCTTTCGCTTTTAATTTCAACCCACCAGAATCGACAATCCGGATCCCCCGTCGTGGAGTGACAGGTTCAATTTCGAGATAAGGTGTTTTTTTATAAAAATAGACAGTTCCGACAAATTGATCTCTTTTTCGTTCAATAATCTTTGAAATTTTCCCTTCAGGCTTCTTGGGATCCGATGGCCAACACAAGACCTCCACCAAATCTCCATTAATAGCTCCCATAAGATTTTTTGAAGCAATAAAAATATCCTTCTCATCTCCCGTAATTACAAACCCAAAACCTCTCCGATTATATGCAAGTTTTCCCACTTTTTTAGTCTGGGCAGTCGCAAAGGCGTATCGGGTACCGTGCACACGAGCAACTTTTCCCTCATCCACCAGTAATTTCAATGTACGTCTGAACTGACTATATGCTGACCTTTTCACCCCAAGAATGCCAGCTAATTGCCGGATTCTAAAAGATTGATTCGGGTTTTGTTTGAAAAATTTGATGATTTTATTGCGCATCAAAATTCCCCGATGAGTCTCATATGAACTTTTCCATTTGATAATTTGTCATCCCGACCAAGAGCATAATCCAGTTGAAGAACTCCTAAAGGTGTTCTCTGTAATAACCCAACACCATACCCTAAAGGTAGTGGAGTAATTACATCCTGAAATGCCAAGTCAATAAAAGTATAAAATCGGTTCACCTGCCCCAGCTTATAGCGAACCTCTAAACTACTTAAAATAACCCAATCAGATAAAAATTGTTGTTCAAAATAGCCTCGAAGAGTCTTGGCACCTCCATACCTGATCTTCTCACTTTCCGGCAGGTTCTGATCGTTATAAATATATGCCATACATCCGTATCCTGATAACGAAAAAATCCACCGTTTTTTTAATCCTCTCAACCATTCCAATTGGGATTCAAATCGTGATAGAATGGATTTTTTACCACCTGCAGTATTGAAATCTCCAAGGTTTACCACCCACTTGAGATAAAATCCTCTTGAAGCATTCCAGAGTGCATTCCGACTGTCCCACTCATTTTCAATAGAGAAAGTTCGAACCGTGTGATCTGCAATTCCTAAACTATCCCCTGTGGGAGTAGCAGTAACCTCTTGCTTTTCCCCACCAATATACCATTTACCCAGCTTTTGAGAATTCTTGATAACCGATATCCCCAACTTCCTCTGTACGTATAATCCATCCTGGAGATTTTGATAGAAATGAAATCTCCCGCCAAAATTAAGTTTCCAAATAAACGGTTCTTCATAAGAGACAGACAAAACCTGTGATTGTTCATCCTTCCTGTACCACCAGAGATCTGCTTTCGATGCGGTATTAAAGGTATTTTCAAGATGAACCTGGATATCGCCTATCAGTCTATCCTTTTTGTTTCTCTCAGGTTGATATCCCAATGTTCCAATAAACCTGCTGTTAAAACTCTCCCGAACAGAAACCACTAAGGCAATATCTGATTTATCAGTCCTTGCATATTGAGGTTCTGCTTTGAAATCAAAAAAACTGTACATTCTTGGAATGTTTTTTACACGTTTTAACGTGGTAATATCTGCTGGCATTGATAATATAGGTGCAAAGATTTTTTTCCAGATGGATGGACGAATGAATGTTTTTCCCATTACCGTAACTGTATCAATAGTAATTTGTTCGAAATTGTCTACACACCAGAGTGAAAGAATTGTACCTTTACTTTCCATTTCCCTCTCGAGACCACAACAGGTAATTTGAATCTGCCAGTATCCTTCATCAGCATATTGCCGAAGAAGCGAATTGAGGTGTTCATCTACCTCATCTATTGTTGCTGCTGTTATTTCTTCTTCCCGATCTCCCTGGAATTTCAGACAAATCTCATTATCCTGAGAAATACCAGCCGAAATAAAAAAGACGCTCATCACAATAATGCGTACCTGGATAGCATTTTTAAACCAGAGCTGTCCAATGTGAGCCGGATTCAATCTTACAAAAACTCTCGTAGCTTTTGTTACAATGAAACTCTTGAGAAAAGAAAATATCCCCCCCCTCACCTTTTTTCCTCTCCCACCAGGGGAGAGGAGTTCTTGGCAGCATAACTTCAAACAGTTTTGTTCACTCGCCTGCTCCCGAACCCTGAGCCTGCGCTGTCTTGAGCTCGCCGAAAGGTCGAAGGGGACAGCGGTCAAGCAGGGTCTGCAATAAGAATCTGAGATGTGACTTCCTGGCAAGACCTTCTCCCCCTCGATGGGGGAGAATGAAAAGAGGGGGTGGTATTTGGGTGTTGACACCATGTTAACCCTGTGAAATAGCGAAGCTAAATCTCCGATTTGTTTCACGGGGTTAATGCTTGTATCTCGGGTTATTTTTGTATAGAAATTCATTTTTTTCAGTCGGCAGTCTGACAAGTATCATTCAGGTACGGGATATTGTGAAGAACCAAAAAAGATTATGAATAATATGAGATTAAAAATTCGCACGAACTTCTCCATTCAGCCTGATAATTGGGTCAAGATGAAGGGGATTTTTAGTGTAGCTTATGTTGATATTTGCTGACAGATTCTTTCCAAAGGATAACAACCCCATAACGGATCCTCTAATAGTATTTCCAATCTGCATTCCTCGGGCAGCTTCCGGAGGAAGAGTAGTCTCCAGATCACCTGATCTGCTAACTCTAAATATATCCAGAGACCCGTGTATCCGACCCTTCCTCTGGATGAAAATCACTGACTGAATACCAATTCCAAGTAAATCAACTGCAAAGTGACTATTTAAATGAGTACCGGAATCTATCCCTGAATAAAGATCACCACCAATCTCAATTTCCATATTTGGTTTCCATCGCACTCCTGTGGATAGTTGCCACCCTTCGACATTCCTCTCACGAAACGGACTTGTGGATTGGATTTCATCTTTTTTTACCATCCCCTCACCTATAAAAATTACCTCTTCAGTTAACGGCTCTTCCACATTCAATACTATTGAACCATTCCTTCCTAGATCAGTTTCCGATGAATTAGGGGAATATAAGTTTTGATGAAAAAGTGTTGTAATCCTCCACTTCCGTAAACTTCTTCTTGGCAAATAATTTATTTCCTGTTGAAAACGAACTCGAGATTGCTGAACATCATCCATAGTCAATGTTGGCTGAATTATATATCGGTAACCAATTTCAGATCCGTTGAAATCGGTATTGACATTTACTTTCCAGAGAATATTTTTTAGAAGGGAGTAATTTTTTCTCCTGAAATCAATGGAGAATCTGAGTCCTGTCATTAAATGAGAAGCGGGTACTCTATCGCCAGAGGGAATGAAGTAGCGTACGAAATTGCCACCAGGATCAGAAACAAACATTTGATAGTCGGGGTCATATCGATAATTTCCAAGTCCATCAGCCACAGAATCATAAACGGCAATTTTTTGCTCAAAAAGGGATTGCTCTATCTTAAAATCAAAAGCCGCATTGAAAAATCCATTTCGGGGTGAATACCCAATGGTTCCACGTGCCAGAGTAAAATTTATATCATCTTTATTATCTGAGTACGATTTAAACCGCTGCTTGAATAACAAACTGATTCGATATCCCGATGTCCACCTGCCTCTGATATTCATCTCTCCTACCACACCTTCTGAAAATTCTTTCCAATCGTCTTTATTCAATGAATAATCGTAATCGGATCGATGTGTTAGACCAAATGTTGACTGGGTGTTCTTTCCTTTTATATTCACACCACCAGATGTTTCACGGAATGTATAATCTTTACTCCTCTGCTCATAATCATATTTGAAATAAGGCTGAATTTTTCCCGGTAACAGAAGTGTGTGAACCCGGTGTCGAATCCAATTTCTCTCCTCAGAAGTTCCATCTAAGTCACTGGTCGTGGCTACATCGGTGATATTTATTTCAAGACTGGGGATCCATTTCAATGACCATTTTGCTATCCCCTCCCATCGTGCTGATGAATTAAACTTATCTCTAAAACTTCCATAGGAAATTGAGGAGTTTTGTTTCCCGATAGTATGGACAAGGGTAATTTCTGTTAGGTTTTCTTCCCCACTGGTTACGAGACTGTTTTGATTAGTTAAATTCCATTCACGATTAAATTCCACTTTCCGATCACGCTGTAATGGAACAAAACGGTCTTCCTGTCTCCGATTGATCATATTGATATGAAGAGCCCCTATACGATCAGAGAGTTTCTGATAGTGTTGAAATCGCAGTACAGATCCTGATCCCAAATTATTCTGATCATCTTGAGAAGAAATCGTATTTTGATCAAATTGCGAGCCTGCCAGTTCAAGACTTATCTTTGTTGAATCCCAAAGCCATAACTGAGTCGAAATGGTCATAAGATTGTGGGATTCGGGAGCTGTGATATCTTTCCATGGAACATAAAGATCGGTGTGAGAATCTCGGAGTGACTCTGTAACATACTCAAAATAAATCTTCCCATCTGACGATACCTTCCGCAAATATTCACCCTCACTTCCCACATTATGAAATGTAACGGAATAGTAAACCTCGTTTGAATCCCTCTCTTCTTGACATATATACACAAGAATTGAATCCCCTGGAATATTAGGATTTGGTTCATAACGATAACAACCAGAGGAATCAAGAGAAACCGTAGATATCCTTGCCTGATTTTCATCATCCCCCGCTCCTTTCAGTATATCACGTTCCTCATCAGACAGTCCAAAAATCGATTCTGACGTCGTATTATCCTTTTCCCGAAGCCAACCCAAGGAAAACGATAATCTACCGTTAAATAGCGATTTATCTGCAAAAACGGTAGCGATTTCACGGGGAAACACCATATCAGAATATTCATATTCCACATAAATCCGGCTGTTTTCATTGATGATTTGGTTAGTTGTAAAAGTAATGACACCACTCGAATAATCAATGATATAGTCGTTATTTTCCCCCCGTTCCATCCTCTCACCATCTATCCAGACCCTCTCAGACCCAGCCAGAACAATAATATTTCTCGATCCATTCTCAGATGTAAGAGTATATGGTCCCTGATTTTGCTCCTCTCCAAGAAAATACATTCGATGATATTTACCATTCGATCCTGCCAGATAACCCCCAGCTCGTGAACCCGTTGTATGAATATCAACTGCAATTCCTTCAAGACGTCGATTTACCCTTATATATTGACCACGATTCAATTTCATATCAATATCACCTGCCACTATTTTAGCAGATGGATGTTTTATCTCAAGATATACTTTATCTATTTCCTCAAGCGTTTGAGTGTTTCCTTCCGGTTGTATGGGAGAGTTCTGATCAGACAGAGTCCCAACAACAGTGAGATCATCCGTTAATTGTCCCTGTAAACTCATTCTCAACCCCCCACTCATGGACATACCTTCAAAAGATGATATTGAGATACCCCGAAATATAGAACCATCGGTCACAAGGGGTAGAGGTTTTTCAATGCTCCTTGAAGGTTGTCTTAAAGATTTCCGATCTTGCTGAGAATCACCCATCATTTTCAATTCGGGTAGTAATTCAAATGCAGAACCGTAACAAACCTTAAATGGTGATACAATGTATTCGTAATCTACGATGAAAAGATTTTCAACATCGACGGATTCATGTAGTGTGATAATCCCCGCGATTGCGTCAAGTTTGTAGTCATTAATAAGCTTACCTTCCGTAATGATAGATTCGGTGTTCTGAAGAATCAATGAATGTGAAAGGACAAGGATAGAGTCACCTTTCGAAATTAGGATAGAATCCTGACACCAACCTGTTTGGATGGTGGACATCGGCTGTGAAAACAGTATAGAACAAAGAAGCGTTATAAGACAGATTGATTTATTCAATTTGTTTTATCGTTGATGTGTAAATGATTGAATTAATATCGTCAATAATGTAGAGAATATCCCCAACCACATCAAAATCCAGTACATTTAATGTCTTCACATCTGAGGATAATTGAGGTATTTCAACAAATGAATTTTCCTTCTCATTCAGGAAATAAAGTATTCCTACAGCATCCATCAGTAACCATCCTAAATCACACCACTGAACTAGAAATTTCCTAGAATCCGGTAAAGGAATATTCTGTGAAATAAGACCCGATCTGGTCAATTCATAAAACAGTCCACTCCCAATGTCTACAATCCCCACATCATTTCGTGGATTAACAGCTATATCCTCAATCTCGTTAAATCTATTTCTACCATACGAAACATCTCCAAATGGAGTCACAAATTGACCATCAACGGATAAAAGGCTGATTTCCCACGTCTCAGAACTGACAATCAGTAATTCTCCGAGAAAATTACTGGCAATTTGGTAAGGATATCGAATAGGAATTGGTGACAGATTACTTACTTCCATTTCAGCGATGAAATTGAGTTTTTTATCAAAACGTAACAGTCTGTGGGTTGTGTTATCACATAGATAGATGTCCAGACCTGTAGATGTATGCAGATCTGTAGGAAGATTAAACATTTCATTTTCTGTCCCCCACCCCCCTGCTACCCGAACCGTTGGTTTCTCCTTGCTAATCCAGACAAGCCAATAATTTTCATCGTCCAGAAGGTAAATATCACCAAATTGATTTACAGTCAATATTTTAGGAATGATTCCTTTTGAACTTAGTTTTTCTGGAAGAGGATATTCCATCCAGGGAGTATAAAACACCTGTGATAAAACGAATCTAATTCCAAAAAGGAACAGGAAAATGATGTATCTCATCAGGAGATTATAAAGATAGTAAATTTACAATATTGGAGGGGAGTCCTGTTCATTCGCACCTTTTCTAAAACGAAAAAGGAAGAATGTTCCAATTCCGATCATCATAAGAGAAAAGACCTGTGCACCTGTAAGACCGAAAAGATAAGGCTCATTTGTGCGAATTATTTCAATAAAAAAGCGTTCTGTTCCTGCCAGAATAAGATAAATAAAAAATAGTCCACCGATACGTTTATACTTTGTTCTCATTTTCCAGAGAAAGGTAAAAATCATAATACCCATAGTAGTTTCATAAAGTTGGGTTGGATGAACTTTCAGAATACCGGGTTCAAACCCAGCAAGATTGATCCAGGGGAAAAGAGCATGAAAGGATTCGTATGTAGTGGGAGGTATCCCATTTGGAAAGGAGAGGCCCCATGGTAGATGTGTTGGAATCCCATAGTCATCTCCCACTAGAAAACAACCAATCCGACCGATGGCGTAGCCGAGAATCAAAAGAGGTGCCACAACATCAGCAAACATCAGCCAGGTATATCCCTTCCTCCGAATAAGGAGGGTCACTGCTAACATTCCCCCTATCAGTCCACCTAAAAATACTAATCCTGCTCCGCTAAAAATCATTCCCAGAGGATCTTCAATAAAATCCTTATAATTTTCTAACATATAATAAATCTTGGATCCCACTATTCCCCCAATAGCTGCCCACATAACAACATCCCCTGCAAAATTCGGATCCAGATTTCGTCGCTTTAGTTCGTTCCTTAAAAGAAAATAATCCACAAAGAATGCCACTACCAGCATAAAACCATAAGAATAAATTTTAATAGGACCAATTTTTAATAATACAGGAATCATTTCAACTTACCTTCATAATATTTTATGTTTTATTTTTTACTCAAGTTTCGCATATGAATATTTCCTTTTTATCCATAGCCTAGTCCTTTTCCGCAGGAACTCCTCTGGAGCAGGGCTAGGATATGAATGGACACAAATACG
>JACNLN010000155.1:4714-8432 GCA_014381485.1 Fidelibacterota bacterium | reverse complement strand
TTATCCTGAATACCTTAAAAATCTTTTATTTTTTCCTTGCTTTCATAGCAAGTAGATGAGCTGAGGTGCGTTAAAATTAATTCCACTTAACTTCCCCTTTCCAAATCTACGTCTGTAAAACACAAAAACCTGAAATCCACATCAAAGCTTTTTACGTCAGCTCAAATGGGAGTTTTTAATTCGTTTTAGGCTGAAATCTTTAGTTTTGGTTTTATGTCGTATTTCTGTCTGATTTTCCTTAATTCTTTTTCTTCAATTTCGGGATTATTACGATAAATCTCAGACAATTTATCTCGTATATTTCTCATCATTTTTACAGTATTGAATTCTTTTTTTTTCTTTTTTTTATTCATTTTATATGACCTCGATTGGTGATCTTATTTCAATTAATGGGTGACCATATTTTAAGTTTGTTGCGTTGAAAAGTTGAATCATTCTCAGATTTACAATGTCTTTGAAGTTCCAACTAACCAGAACATCCACCCGATTTATGGTTGCTATTGCGATATGTTGGGCGTCAACCAAAGATCTTAAACTAACAGCTCTTTCTTCAATATATCTTTGTGCCAAATGTTTCGCTTCATCATCAAGTATGACATAGTCTCTGAATTCTACTGGAATTGATTCTAATACATCCTTTACTTTTTGAGGAGCATTTTCAATTTCTCTAAGAGTTAAATCTGATATAACAAGAATCTTTTCACCTATTTTGAAATCATCAATTAATTGTTTAGACGGTTCCATAAATTCATCGTCAAAACAACCACCTAGAACTGAAGTATCTGCATATATTTTGAGTTTCATTAACTAAGTTTATTCTATTATTTATTGGAAAAATACGGAACAAGTATTAGTAATTCAAAAGGTCTTTTATTTCAGCCTAACGAGGAAAGTCACCTGTGCCGAAATTCTTTTCACATTACTTTTTATACCTGAAATCATTTATCCATCGTAGCTTTAGCGAAGATGGACGTTTCACACTTTCCACGTCAGGTTGCGGAGGTTAGCTTGCTTTGATTCAATTTCCATTTGATACATATCCTGTAACTTAAGTTTTAGCAAATATTCCTATTTGCAATCATTCATTTTCTATATCACGTATGCCGAAATACAAGGCATCAAAATATCCATCATTGGAACGTGCACCCCATCGATAAGTAGAGATAAGTTTAAATCTTACCTCAACAGTGCCTTTGGGAATAATTCCCTTTTTTTTCAAACCTGACCCAATATTCACTAATTGCGACCTCAGGAGATTTTATAGTTTGAATTATTTCTTCATTTCCTGATAAGAAATCAACTTCGATTTGACTAATATCCCCATTAGCACGTGAACCTTCAAAATCTCTCATAAAACCTATAATAATGAAACCAACATCGAAATTGTCAATTGATTTTGATAATAATCTTAAGTCAATTATTTGTGATGCAACTGCTTTACTTTTATATAAACCCGGGTAAAAATAATTCGAACCACTGTGCGGGGAAGGATCTCGACTCCTTGTAGTATATGTATTTGTATTTACATCCCAACTTTGTATTCCTAATTCTGCACCCGGATTCTTAAGTAGGTTCTTATCAGTAAAATCGAATAATATCTTTTCTATAGGTTTTTCAACTTCTCTTTTAACTATTGGTTGAGAAATTAAAGATAGTATTTCTATCGGATAAATAAAACCTTCAAATGTTACGCAATACGATTCAGTTCCCCGAATAAATCCGGATTCTAAATACTTTATATCGCGAACTAGTGGTAGTAACTCTTTCTTATCTCTGACTTCCAAATTCCGGTCATAGTCAAGTAATGCTACAATAATCGCTTCTTCTTTTGCGTATTTTTTCAGTTTTTTAACTGGTAAATCGGGATCAGAAACGCAATGTCTCTTAGTTATGGTAACCGGCTTAAACTTATCAATATCTTCTTTTGTCACATATGCATCAATCAAAACACAAACTTCACCGAAGTTGTCGCTACTCTCGAATACCGGACTTCCCTTTATTCTAACAAAACCTGCAGATGAAGCAACTATTCTGTCTTCGGTTAAAAGGAAATTTTCAACCTCAGTGTAAGATGAAATAAATTCTCCGAAGAATTCACTGACCGCTAATCGCTTAGCGTTAGCTAATAATTCGGTTCTTAGCTCATCAGATGTGCCTTGATATCCAATTGAAGACATACAATATTTCTTCTGAACGGTTTGTTGAGCATTGTAGTAGGAGATAAAAATCAAAAAAAGCGTTAATAATGATATTAATCTTAATCTCATTTTTTTCTCCTTATTTAGTTAGACTTTATTGAAAAGAAAAGCAAGCTAACCCATAACAAGAATAAATATATTTAACTTACTTTTTAATAACAACAAGAAAGGAATATTTGTGATTCACCTCACATAGGCATCAAAGATATTTTATTTAACCTTATAAGCCATTATATTTGATATGAAAATGAATTGTAAAGGAAGGCTTATTATGAGACATTTCATTACCTTAGTATTGATTGCACCACTAATTCTCAGTTTAAATAATTGTGGTCCTAAATACATTCCCCAATCTGAGGTAGACATGCCTGAATATCATTTCAAGGCAGGAATGCGTTACCTTGAAAAGGGTGAGTACGCTGATGCTATCGAAGCATTTGATCGATCAGTAGGACTGAATAAAAAATTCGGTCCAGGATGGGCTGGTCTTGGGCTTGCCACAGGTTTGAATGGCGACCTGAAACAGGGGCGCAAATTCATGGATAAAGCTCTCAAGTTCGGGAAAAATAATCCAGATATTCATGTGTTGGCGGGGCGACTCTGGACTGCACATCGGGAAGTGAACAATAAATGGTTGAAAAGAGCAGTTAAGGAATTTGAAATAGCCCTCGATCTCAAACCAAAGCATGAAGGAGCCACTTATTATCTTGGGGAGGCTTATTTCTACGCTTACGATTTCAGGAAGGCAGAAAGGGAATTCAGAAAGGTGGTTGACTGGAAAGGTGACCTTGCTGGTAAAGCTGATGAAATGTGGGAACTTTCCCAGAGGATTGTAAGGGCAAAACCGGGTACTTTAGCTGGTAAGAAAATTGCAATAAAACTAAAAATTGATAGAGCAGATCTGGCTGTTCTGTTTATAGAGGAGTTGAAGCTGCCAGAACTATTCGAGCGATTCCTTCCCAAGGAGATTCCGGAATTCCAGACTCCCGGACAGATGGCGAAAAAAACCTCAATCATACTCCCGCCGGACGTAAGAGGGATATGGGCAGAGCGTTGGATTGGAGAGGTGATGGAACTTGGTGTGCTGGAAACGGATCCAGATGGAAGGTTTTACCCCGATGAACCGTTAATGCGAGCAGGATACGCTAAAGCCGTTGCAAGAATCCTTGTGGCTGTCACCAGAGATCCTGAACTTGAAACACGGTATTTTGGGGAAGACCCGTCACGGTTCGCCGATGTCTCCAGCAGTCACTACGCCTATTCCTCCATGGCTCTCTGTGCCGAACGGGGCATTATGAAGGCTGACCTTATTACAGGGAAGTTCAATCCCAATGGTACTGTCACTGGTGTTGACGCTCTTCTGATTATCCGGGGAATTCAAAATTCACTACGCATGACATTCTGAAGAAGGACAACCTGTCTTTCACCGTCGACGACCCCCGAAATCGTTTAATAAACCTTTATGACTATGTTCTATGAAACAACTGAATAAACACATAAATCAATTTGTAGCCCCGTCC
>JACNLN010000155.1:0-4704 GCA_014381485.1 Fidelibacterota bacterium | reverse complement strand
GGTCAAGAATATGAACAAACGTTGTTACCCCGATTTTTTCGGGGTTATTTCCAAGGGAAACGTCTGTACAATAAAGGGCGTAAACGCCCTTACTTGTTTTAGCAACTTTATTCCCCGTCCTGAAGGACGGGGCTATGGATATGCACAATTCCGCTACCTCAGAATGTAGCATTAAAACAGTCGATAATTAGAACACAGCCACTTTTATTTGAAATCAATTGGTAAAAGGGGTCACCAACGAGAGTTACTGCATTGTGGTAACAACATGTGTTATGAATGTTCGGCGTTCATCAATTTTTATCGCCAATGTCGGAATTTGAAATAGCTCTTTCTAATTGCTCGTAACTAACATCTCCCGTAAATTTTAATTGTATACAGACCAAACAACTTTCAGGCAAACCTATATATGACAATTATAAAAAAAATTTTATCAGTCCTATCGGTCAGGCGCCCGACTGATTTTAATTCCCATAATCATTATAAAATATCGAGTATGATAAGACTAATTACCATTATTTTGACATTGACAATTCCAATTATTGGTCAGACCAGCGAGGAGCTTTTGAATAAACAATTTCCCCTATCCCAACGTATCATTCATTTACCCCCTGACCCCTTTTTCAAAGGTCGTCCTTATTATCTCGAACTTGTTTCGGATATCCCCGAGGATTCAGTAACATCAGCATCACTTTTTATTGCTACAGAAAAATCAGTAAGATACCTGGAATTCCCATTGGAAAATTACCATGGTCTCTACCGATTTCGATATGATCCATTGAAGATAATAGGAAATGTACTAATTTATTTTTTCGTACTTACCACGACTGACTTTGGTATCTACGCCGCTCCCCTGACTGATGCGGGGAAATTAGACCCGGTTGTGATCAAACCCGTTGATCCAGTGGAATATTATAATAGGAGATAGTAACCATTGAGCTCTATTCAAGATCGTATTGAGGAATTAAAAGAGAAGATAGAACGGCATAACTATCTCTACTACGTGCTTGATAATCCGGAGATCTCCGATGCCGAGTACGATGTACTTATGCGTGAGCTTCTAAATCTGGACTCTCAACATCCGGAATTAATTACCCCAGACTCCCCAACTCAGCGGGTGGGGGCACCACCCCTCAAGGAATTCGGGACCATTACTCACCGTATTCCTATGCTCAGCCTGGAAAACGCTATGAATGAATCTGAAATACGTGCCTTCGATGAACGTGTGAAGAGAGGTCTTGACAGTCAAGATAAAGTTACCTACGTTGCTGAGTCAAAGCTTGATGGATTAGCTGTTGAACTAATTTATGAAGAGGGAATATTTGTCAGCGGCTCCACCCGGGGTGATGGCTACACGGGAGAAGATATCACTCAGAATCTTCGGACGATAAGATCAATTCCACTCAGATTAATTCAGGAGCAGCTTCCTGCTCCCTCCCTGCTTGAGATTCGAGGGGAGGTATTTATGGAAAAAGCGGGATTTAAGACCCTCAATGAGCAAAGGCTAAAAGATGAAGAACCTCCCTTCGCCAATCCCCGTAATGCTGCTGCTGGTAGCCTGAGACAGCTCGATTCATCCATTGCCGCAAAACGACCGTTGAAGATCTACTGCTATGGTCTGGGTCAGGTTGAGGGAGCAACCTTCATGACACACTGGAAAGCTCTTATACAATTAAAAAAGTGGGGACTCCCTGTGAATCCTCATGTCCACCTTTGTAAAGGTATTGAAGAGACCATTGATTACTATAAAACGTGGCAGGAAAAACGAGACGAACTTCCGTACGACATTGATGGCATTGTTATTAAGGTCAACGATTTTTCCAAAAGGGAGCAACTTGGGATTCGCACCCGATCTCCTCGATGGGCAATTGCCGGGAAATTTAAAGCTAAGCAGGCAACCACTGTTCTGGAAGACATTGAAGCTTCTGTGGGTCGTACAGGTGCCATCACACCTGTGGCTCACCTGAAACCTGTGAATGTCGGAGGAGCTGTCGTAAGCCGCGCTACTCTGCACAATCAGGATGAAATCGATCGGAAGGATATTCGCATTGGAGACACAGTTCTCATCCAACGTGCCGGGGATGTCATCCCAGAAGTGATAAAGGTGATTCTTAGCAAACGCCCACCTGAGACAAAACCTTTTGTTCTTCCAGATGAATGTCCCGTTTGTGGTGATCGAGTCATCCGATCGAAAGGCGAAGTTGTAATACGGTGTCAAAACATCGCCTGCCCTGCCCAGGTAAAAGGACGAATTGAACATTTCGCATCGAAGAGAGCGATGAAAATTGAGTGGCTGGGAACGAAGCTCATCGCTCAGATGGTAGACACAGAACTCATTCACAGTTTTGCCGATCTATATTATTTAAATAAGGAAGACATTCTTAGTCTAGAGCGGATGGCGGAAAAATCTGCAGGAAATATCATTAATTCTATTAACACAAGCCGGGGAACGACTCTATTCCAATTCATCTACGGTCTGGGAATTCGAAATGTGGGTGAGCATCTGGCACAGGTACTTGCACAGGAATTTGGAACTTTGGATGACCTTATGTCCGCAACTTACGATCAGCTTCATTCCATTGACGAGATTGGTCCTATTGTAGCGGATTCTATTGTCAATTTCTTCGCCAGCCATGAGAACCGCCGGGTGATTCAGCAATGCTGGGATGGTGGTGTGAAACTTGAATTACCAGATTTGGTTGAACGTGAAACATCATCGTTTTTTGCCAATAAAATCTTTGTTTTTACAGGTACTCTCGAAAAATTCACTCGCTATGAAGCAGAGGACATGGTGGAGCGGTTTGGGGGTCGTGCCACCAAGTCCATAAGTAAAAAAACCGATTATGTTGTGGCCGGTCCCGGTGCTGGATCAAAACTGAGGAAAGCTCAGGAACTCGGGATTACGACACTAACTGAGGAAGAATTCCTGGAGATGGCGGGGGAACAATGAGCATGTTTAGAGTTACCCTGCTTTTCCTTCTTATCTGTCCAACATCGCTCCTGCCGGAGAATGCTATCCTGATAATAGATAAAAAACTTACTACGTCTCTTCAGGGGGATAATTCCAGCCCGGCTCTTGACTACACAATAGAAGGGTTCTCACTGGCAACTCCATTCATTGAACTGGGATGGTCAGGCGGACAGTGGCTGCTTGACCGAAATTCTTACAATTATAACTCTACCGTTATGGCTCTCACATCCATTATTACAGACCAGATTCTGGTGACAATATTAAAATTCACAATAAATCGAGACCGACCCAAAATGCAACAATACAACCCTCGACTCTTGAATACAAGAATGACACCCTCCCTACCATCTGGCCATGCTTCTACATCGGCAGCTTTTTCAACTGTCATTGCAAATCGATATCCCAAACTCACAATCCCTCTCACCATCTACACAATTATGTCTGCCTACAGCCAGATTTATGTGGGAAATCACTATGTCAGTGATGTTGTCATAGGGATTGTAGTAGGTACACTGGTGGGGAAATTAACACTGTTATCTGAAAGACAAATTACCGGGGCTGTTTCACATTCGTCACCGCAAAAACAGCAGCCATTTCTTTTAACCTTATCCATTCCGATAAACTCTAAAAAGTAAAATGAAAAACTCATTACATTGTCTAATCATATTTTTATTAACATCCCTTGTTTTCGCACAACCGAAAAATCCAACACCCAAATTTGAGCTGGGAGGTGGTGTAATCTACCTGATGCCTCGCGAGGATTACAAAAACGGTTGGGGGGTTGGTCTTAATGGAAGCTGGAATTTTTCTTCCAGCTATGGACTAATAATCGCTTGCGGATCCACCAATGTCCCAGCGGAATCTGGTGATAGCTCCAAAACTGTCCAATCTGTCATCGCGGGAATTCAAATACATTTTCGTCCGGGAGAATCTGTTGTGGGCTTTACCTCCATCGGAATGGGGTTTCTATCTGATTACGACGATCCGCTATTTGTCTTCAGCGGCGGTTTTAGGGTTCATCTCCATAAAAAATGGGGGGTAATGTTGGAGATAAAAGATTACCATACAGATATCGGCATTCCATTCTTCACCTTTCCCAGAAGCCGTATTGCCGTTAGCGGTCAGGGAATGTCTCGATACCTGGAACTGAAAATTGGAATCAATTATCTCATTGGGAAAACACAATCCAAATAGCACACTCTTCGACCCAGAAAGCCTCCATTCAAATGATTATTTGAGTGAATAATAAAAGTTGTTACATTTAAGCATACTGTGAAAGAGAAAGATTATAAAATGATGAATATTGAACAGATCATCAACGATGTGGTTCTTATTGTGTTGGATGATGTAGAGGCATTACGACCTACGGGAATTAGCAATGCCCAGTTTTATGCTCGGGTGATCGGATACGACGAATTTGGTCTCTGGATAGAACACCCAAAGTATGAGATTGTCTATAGTGAAGATGAATCGGGAAAACCCCTTCCTGCAGACAAGATCAGGAAAGAACAGTTGGAAGCCTCTGTTCTCGTTCACTGGCGTAATATTGTTACTATCGTTCATTTCCCAAATCGGGAGGGATTCGATTTCCCCAGCCCATTTGAAAAGACTATTGGATTTGAGTCAAAGAATTCTGAAGAGGAATCAGATACTCAATAACTCAAGTTTCGCATTCAATTGTACTAAGTAGATAGAAAGGCACAGGTTGTTAGGTATAGGGTATGTGGTATAGGGTA
>JACNLN010000163.1 GCA_014381485.1 Fidelibacterota bacterium | reverse complement strand
CCCCATCATCCCTTCATAGGGACTAAACTGCTCCTGTCAGTATTCCAAGAAATCTCCAGGAAGTGGAAAAGCATTGGGATCAAAACAAAATGTTTAGATGGATTCGTTTATTCTTTTTTCTAATTCTTTTAACTCTTTTATGAGAACATCAAACTCAGGCTCTTCTCCAAAAATCATATTCTTTGTTTCCCAATAATCATTTTTCAATTCACCAGATAAATTCTCCTTTGGAACGAGTTTTAAGTTTCCATCCAAAGCACCCAGATAATTGGCATCAGTTTGTTCGTAAAACTTTTTGTTATGGTCAATTACTTTCAAAAATAATTCACTATTTTGAATGGTATTCTTAATTAATTCTTGTTTTGACAACTGTACGACATCATAACAATGTCTTGAAAATCTTTCAGGAAGTTTTTCTCGACCAATAAATATTCTATGCAACATAGCCACCTTTTCCCAAAAAGTACGTTCGGCATTTAAGGTCTTTACAGGAATACTTCTCTCTTCAAACTGTTCCGGAAAATGCTCTGCTACAATTGGGGAAATATTTTGTGTTTCAAATGGCTCATTCGATGCTCTGGGATCAATCTCAATTTTGACGGTTGGTGCAATATAGCCCGTATGATAGTTATTTTGGGTTAAACTACGAGGATAATTAAAGTAAAATTGAATGATTCGTCAATCTTGCTGACAATCAAGTGACCAATGTTTATCTCCCAAGATTTTACCAAAACTTTCTGTTAGAATATCTTTAAAATCATTTTCGAGATAATGCCTGACTTCTCTTCTGAATTGTTTTATTAATTTTATCCGCTGAGATTTTGATTTTGCATTGATTGGGTCACGCTCTCCGGTAAAACCAAAATGCTTGTAGTTAACCCCTAAATCCACATCCTCAGAGAATCTTTCTATAATTGAATGTGCCTTAGATAAACTTGTACCACCACGAAATATGAAATGATCGGATATTTCATCTAAACCAAAAATATGTTTCATCGCCCACACCACCCAGAAATCTTTTTCAGTGATGATGGAAATATTCTCAATATGAGTCGCGGTCTTGGTAAAAATATATCTTCTGTCTTTAATCGGTAATTTGGCAATGCTATTCATCTTACGCTCCACCTGCAATTTGGTTAATAGCCGATTGCATCCAGATTGGAGTTGTGTTTTTATCCTTTAAAAGCAACGCTTTATCTTCTGGTTTTAATATCTTTTTTAATCTCGAAATAATTTTATCATTTAAACGGTCTTTGCCAAAATACCGCAAACTCTGAAATACAAGTCCCGTTATTTTTCCCGCACCAATAAGTTTTTTAGGGGTCACCTGTCTAAAAATAATTTTCTGTCTCCCAACCTGCCGCACTCTTCGGGTTCCATCCGTATATAAAATTAATTTAGCAGGCACCTGATTTGACAACCCTAAAATATTAGCAGCATAAGATTCTGAAACTTGGATTTTTGTTTGTGTACTTCTTGCGATGGCTTGGGCTACTGAAAACAAATCCGCCGGTATCGGACCAAAACTACTTATTTCAGGATAATCGTATACTCCTTGAGTCACTCTGCGAATCTTTTCCCTTTTCGCCAAACGAGATAAAGTCTGGTCAATAGATTCTCGTGAACCCAAATCCTGAAAGTCAAATGGCGTAAATACCCATCCACGACCTTTCTTAATTATTCTCCGATATATGCTGTTTGCTATTGTTTTCATATTTATTTGCTCATTTATAGTCATTTAAATATAGTGTTATTTCTGACACTATGCAAGAATTAATTACACTTTTTTCTTCTCTATCCTCCTCATCATTCCTTCATAGAGACTAAACTGCTGTTGTCAGTATTCTAAAATATCACCGGTTTGTCCGCTGCCTGTCTGCCGTAGCGATAGCACAGGCAGGTAGGCACGTAGGCGGGCAGGTGCCCTGTCAAGACTATTATAAATCAAATCCTGGTTTGTTTAAGTCTGGCTGCGTAGTTAAAATGATCAAAATACTTCTGCCACAAGAGATCTGAAGATGAGAATTCGTTGTTTCCATAAAAGTAGTCATTAATTGCTTCTCTAAGTCTGGTAAGTTCCTTTAAGTGCGACTTAACTGAGACGGAGTCAATTGTATAAGTTATGAGTTCAAGAGCTCGATTGACTGCGTTATGTGAATATTCTACATTATTCTTATTTCGCCAATGGATTGCCCGGCTAATTTCGCTGCCAATGTTTGCCATTTGTTCAGCGAGGGACATTTTCGCCCAACGATCCTTCGCAAGCTCTTTATGTTGTATCTTCATCACTACCTTTTTATCCACTTATAAGAAATCTCAACAATCTTCTTGCGAATCATTTCATCTTTTACACCACGGCTAAGATTACCTTGTGAAGGTCTCAAATTGATCATTGAATCAAACTCGATAAAGTCTTCCCCTTCCATTTCTGGGTAGTAATTGATACCCCCAATACAATTTTGCTTTGAACCATTTTCAATACAGAGCGCCTCAAGATCAGAATGCAATTCCGCATCAATAGCAACTATTTCTCGATCAACATCGACGACAGCTTTGACTAAATCTCCAAAACTGTCTTTGGCTATTAATAGTAATTCTTCAATTGTGATAGTATCGTTCAGTATTCTCAAGTGCTTAAAACTCCTGCTTATTAAAACTTTCTAGCGATATCTACGTTCCCCCTTGTCCCACAGGGACTCCCTGGAGTCGGAATGTTGTAAAATCAGATAAAAGTCCTGGTATGGAGCCAGGGGAAAAAACAACAAAACCAACAAAGGGGAACGATTATGAATCATAATAATAAGAAGTTAATTGAAAATAGACAATACGTACAAGGGAAAATTATTATCGGGATTGATACCTTCTAAGGGAATATCTGACGAATGAAGTGGAAACGAGGGGGGAGGTTGTGTTTTTGCAGAGATCCCGATTCCTGTCGGGATGACCTAGTGGAATCTAACAGTCAACCGGTGTGTTTAAATTCAGACCGAACAAATTGTTATGTACTATTGAGTAATATTATCCTGAAAGATTAGATAATATTTTCTTTATTTCATCTTCTAATGTTAAGATTTTATCTTCCACTGTATTCCAAACAACTTGAATATCTACACCAAAATAATCGTGAATTAATTTATCACGCATACCAGCCATTGAACGCCATGGAATTTCTGGATATGTTTCTCTTATTTCATTTGGGATTTTTTTAGTGGCTTCACCAATTATTTCAAGAGCACGGATAACGGCATATTGTGTTTTTTTATCTTCTCGAAATGCATCGTATTCTATGTTATGGATGAATTCCTTTATACTTAGAATTGAATCTAAGATGTCATTAAAATAATCAATCAATATCAAATCATTTCTCATATAATTTGTTTGGCTTCTGCAATTATTCTTTGACCAATATTAGGTTTCAAAGCACTTCGCATCACCAAATCTACTTTTAGACCAGTCAGGTCGCTTAAGTAGTTTTCTAATTCAATAAATTCAAACAGATTGGGAACTTTGCGAAAAGTAACTAAAATATCTAAATCACTGCCAGGTTTCTGTTCATTGTGTATATAGGAACCAAAAACTTCTAGTGTAGCTACCTTAAATTCTAACTTTAAATTTGGTAACTCCTTTTTCAAAACCGCACTAATATTTTTCAAATCTTTTTTCATAATTAAAAATTGATAAATAATAACGGCAATAGCAAATAGTTAAAAGTAGGATTAAATAACCTGCTCCGCCCACGAAGAGTGGGGGCAGGGGGATCCTAACAGTAATTTGGCGCAGGAAGTTCTAGATATGCCCGATCCGCTGGCTCCCGAACCCCGAGCCTGTCGAAGGGGAGGGCAGGCAGGTAAAGTATGGCAGCCGCTCCGCTACTGAGGGGACAACCGAAATGGTAGTATTGCCTGTCCCGATAGTTTTCTGGGCCAGTCTAAAATGATAAAACTGAAACAAAGAATGAATTAGTAAATAATTAAAAATATCTTGTATTTAGCTTAAAGGTACTGGGGGATCTAGTGATGGATCAGCCCGAAAGTAGAAACAACAAGTCGAATCTGTTAAAAGCTTTGATGAATACTAAATGGAAGCCCAGCTATCGCTGGACTAAAGGATCGGTCTTTTTACTTGACTTTATGAGGCTTAAAGTAGGTTAGACGTAGCGAAGTTATCCAATTAGGTCTTCCCACAAAGATTCCATTTCTTGAATTATTTCGCTTAACCTTTTTGGTATATTTGCATTTTTAGGTTCATATACAGTGACAGTATCTGAAGAACCTTCATAGATAAGGACAGTTACGTGGTAATCCCCATCAGTATACCATTCGTTTGGCTCATAGTAGGAATCATAAGTAGAGAATGGCTCGAAGAGTTCTGCGATACTTTTCTGTTGACCCATACTTAGGACAGTTGAAGCACTGTCCAATATTTCTAAGGAAGCGTGTGCGATATGGTAAGCGTTAACCAAACCACTGCTATAGATATCAACTTTTGAAGTATTAATCTTACCACCGTATTTAGTATAATGAACTTCCATCTTTGAAAAGTCCAAACTTGGTTCTGTTGGATTGGTGCAACATAAAACGATTATAGAAATAATGGGTATAAGAGCTACTACATCCTTCATAATATTTATTTTAAATAAATATCGGTACATCTAATCCCCAAAATACTTGGTGTTTGGATTTCTTTCTTATTAAGGATAGACATCTCGATTAACTGTTCTTAATTCATCAATAGAATCTTCGATTACTTCCATCCAAGATAACTCTAATCCAAATTCAACGCCCTTTTGAACTTTTTCTAATTCTTCGATTGTGAGATTACGTCCTATCTTTTTTCTTGAAATGTATTGTACATCGTCCACCGTTATTTTAAAAATATTTTTCATTGATTTTATTCCTTTTACTAAAAATATAGCAACTACTATTTATGAAGAATTTTCCTTACGTCCAATATCATGATATATTGATATAATACTGAAATATTTTAATCGTTATTTTGTTAATAATCAACGAGTTTGTTACCCACAATAATGAGTGATGAAACCCATTGTTCACAGAAAAGTTATCTCCTTTGAAATGATCTCACCAGAACCGAGTAAACGGTCATCGATAAACTTAAAAACCTCATCTAAAGATTTTTCCACTCTGCCTGAGTTGTTAGCGATGATAACCACTCCCAGTGTACATCGCTGCCATTTATCGTGATACTCGATTTCAGCAATGGAGACATTAAACCGGCTCCGAACTTTTTCTATGACACTTTTTATAATTTTCCGTTTTTCTTTCAGGGAATGACAGTGAGGAAGAAAAATCTGAATGGCCAGAAGTCCAACGTGGGGATGATTGGTGTTGAGTGATGGTATTTTCATTTTTCTTCAAATTCCGGACAGAGAAAATCTTGATAATCACAGTAATCACAGTGCCATCCTTTCCTAGGTTTGAATTCTCCTTTTCGGATACCGTCTGCTACCTTTTTCACTTTTTGAATGTGTTTTAACAAGTCTTCTGTTGAAAAAGTGTAACTTTCTATTGGGTCGTCTGAATGTCGAAGGAAATGCAGTCGAGCTTCACCGGGAAGTCCCTTAATATTTTCCACAGCATCCCGATGTAGTGCTTCTGAATAAAGAGCAAGCTGGAGACTTGATTTTGCCTTACTAATACTTTTACTAGTCTTGTAATCCGTAACAGTTAACCTGTCACCTTCCTTTTCCATATCAATTCTATCAATTTTCCCACTGATTCGAACGTTCAAATTATCAATGATAAAGTCGAATTTTGCTTCCCGTGATAGTACATCAGGCGGATTTTCTCGGGCGAAATGATAATAATCAGTTAGGATTCCTTTTCCCTGCCGCTTGAACTCCTCTTCCCGAATAAGATAGTCAAATGCATCCTCCTTCCAATGTTTATCCAGCAATGAAAGTAAATATTCCAGAGATTGATCCTCACTGCCGTGGTATTCTTCCAACACCCTGTGAATGATGCTGCCAAATTCCATCTGGGCGATACTTTTTCTCTCTGGGATACGATCAATTTTATTCAGGCGGTATTTGTACGGACAGGTATCGTACTCCTCGATACTGCTGGCAGAAAGAGAAAGGGGTGATTTTTGTTGCTGTTCCTCAGAAACAGGACCGTCCATCAAGTGGATGTACGGGTGATCCATGGGTAATTTTATTTCTTTATCTACCATTTGTAATGTATCTATGATTTCTTTTGCACTGTCAAATTGACGGGCGGAAAGCTCACGATTCAGTTCAATCAGCAATTTTTGTTTTAATTCTAATTTGGGATCTATTTTTTGTTTGGAGACTGTTTCGGTCATATCATTTCTCCTTATGATTTTGTTGACCACAGGTTGCAATTCTTTCATTAGAATGGATTGATATTTTTTAGGACCAAAAAGATGAAGACGTTCTATTGTACGGGTGATAGCGACATAGAATACCCGTCGCTCTTCGTTGACATATTCTACCCGTGGAGTTATTCCCTCGGGTGGCTTCCAGTGAAACCAGGTCTCTGGTAAACTGTCAGTCTGGGAGGATTTTCTGTATCCCCTGGGAAAGCTCCCGGAACGAAGAAAAGGTATCATTACAATGGGGAATTCCAGTCCTTTACTCTGATGGATAGTCATCACCTTGACGGCAGACACAAAATCCTCTTGGTTGGGCTGGATTGCCTGAAGTGCATTGTCGAGAGCTAATACACCCATATATTTTAGCCACGCCTTTAGACTTTTATCTTTCTCCCTGGAGGAAAATGATTCCCCTATGGATAATAAATGTCCAACGTTTATGAGTGCAAGTCGCTCAGCATATCGATAGCTGTGGCGGGTTGATTTTAGAAGATCTGTTTCTTTTAGAATATTCCAGATCATTTCATCAGCTTGAGCCTTCTGTCTCATTTTGCTGATTAATTTCTCACGAATAGTTAATAACCATTTTAATTTTTCGTTATTATCGTGACTGAGTTGACCGTTATCGAGCTGTTTTTTCAAGTTTATAATGCGGTCGTTTAGATTTTGAGATTTATGTTGCCTGTACCACTGTTTTGCCAAATGATCTTCAAAATATTTCACAAGGAGTCTGAAAAGGGCTGCTTCCCCTTTGGGATTATCAATCAAGATGTGACCCCAGGCAAGTAAATCCTTAATGATCGGAATACCAAAAAATCGCTCCATAAAAACGTCTGTGGGGATTAAGGCTTGCTGAAGGGCAGTGGCAACGTTTTTCACGTGTCTCCAGGATCGGCAAATGACGGCAATATCTCCATAGTTTCGCTGTTCGTTATGAACATAATTTTGTACGAGTTCTGGAATCTTTGACAGGGTTTGAGTTTTATCTCCTACGTGCCAGATGGGAGCTGGACCGTGTTTTTTTTCCGCAGATTCCAGTACTTTTTTGGTTCGGTTTGCATCATTGGCGATACTGACATTGGCAAGATCAAGGATTTCCTGACTTGAACGGTAATTTTCTTCGAGTTTTGTCATGTGATAATCAGGATGGGTTGAGTATCGCTCTTCAAAATCTTTGATGTTGTAATAGTTGGCGCCCCGGAAACTGTAGATGCATTGATCTTCATCTCCCACCACGGTGATGCTTGGGTTTTCCTTTACGATGAAGTTGACAATCCGGTTAAGAGCGTAGTTGTTATCCTGATATTCATCGATAATGAAATGCTGATGAAGGTTTCGAACCTCCTGGAGGATTTTCGAGCTGTACCTGAGCATTTTCCAGCAATTGAGGATCATATCGCCGTAGTCAACCAATCCATCGTCTGATTTCCATAGCTGGTATCTTTCGTATACCCCTACCAGATCGTTGAACTGGCGAATATATTCCTGCGGATCAATGCTGTCGTTCAATCGTGGGAAATGGTCAAAGATGTTTTCTTCCGACAAATTAATTTGATCTAATTTTTGTTGGACTTCAGATGGGGTCAGGAGTTCATCGCGAATCCGGTTGAAAAAAGGAATGAAACTGGCGTTCACGGCGGATATTGGGTTGGCTTTAAACTGGTGTGAGGTTAGAGAGGTCATTTCATCAAAGCGGGAAAGAAGCATAAACCTGATGTCGTTTTCCTGAATCAGGAGTTTTTCGGCATCTGGTGAATCACTGAATTGGCGAACCAGCTGGTTGCAGAATCCGTGAAATGTGGAAATGACCATACCCTCCGTTGAAATATCCTTTTTCTCATTGACTTTTAAAACTAGTTTGTCAGTCGCTTTTTCCGTAAAGGTGAGGATGACAATATTTTCAGGATTTGCTACTCCTGATTTTATCAGATGTCGGATTCGGTAGATAAGTGTGGATGTTTTTCCTGTACCAGCGCCAGCGATGATCATCAGTGGAGCTGGCGGATGGTAAATGGCTTCTTTCTGTTTCTTATTTGGGGTAAATATCATCGTTTTAAGTTAAGGAATCATAGTACAATAGGCAACCCTGCCCGTAGCGTAAGCGAGGGCCTGCCTATCGAATCTTAACTGAATTTAATAATCAC
>JACNLN010000121.1 GCA_014381485.1 Fidelibacterota bacterium | reverse complement strand
GATGGAGAACATGAATCCGAATATACTGATATGTTGAAAAAGTTACGGTCAATTGCCTACTCACTGTTACAACAACGCCAGAAGTGGGGAAGCATCGATTTTGATATTCCCGAACCCATCTTCAAATTTAAAGGAAGTGGCATTCCCCACGAAATCATTCCCAGTGAACGATTAGACAGTCATCGAATCGTTGAGGAATGCATGCTGTTGACAAATCGAGTGGTTGCAGAGAAAGTTCCAACTGTTCGAGATGGCAAATTGCCCTTCATCTATCGAATTCATGACAAACCGCCTAAAAGTGATGTGGAAAAGTTTCTAAATGTGTTACGTCGCTTTCACTTCTACCAAATAGAAAAAAGGGAATTAAACCCTGGAGAGTTCAGAAAGATTTTATCGAGTGTTGAGGATTCACCGTATAAAAATCTCATCGAAACTCTTGCTCTTCGTACGATGACAAAAGCCATATACAGTTCAGAAAATCGGGGACACTATGGTCTGGCATTTTCATGTTACACGCATTTTACATCGCCTATACGACGATATCCCGATCT
The DNA here is from genome assembly GCA_014381485.1 of Fidelibacterota bacterium. GTDB lineage: Bacteria > Fidelibacterota > Marinisomatia > Marinisomatales > CAZVFT01 > JACNLN01. The sequence goes on along the minus strand of JACNLN010000121.1, from coordinate 8,027 downwards.
GGTTGTACACAGATTATTGAAACAATACATTATAGATAAAGCAGACAGAGATGAAGGGATGACAATATCTTACTTATCGAAAGTAGCATCTCAATCAACAAATGCGGAAGTACGGGCAATGGAAGCAGAACGGGACTATATTAAATTGAAACAAATTCGCTGGCTTTCTCAACATATTGGCGAAAAATTTAAGGGAATAATTTCGGGGATCATTAAAAATGGTATGTTTATAGAGCTTAAAGATTCACTTGTAGAAGGATTCATCCATATTGATTGGCTGATTGATGATTATTATGTTTATGATGAATCGGATTATTCACTGATTGGAAAACGTTACAAATTCAAATATCGACTGGGAGATGAGATAGAAATTATTGTGAAAGATGTCAATCTTAAACTAGGACAGGCAAATTTCAAGGCAGTGGATTGAAAATGAGTAAGATTTTCAACAGTTTATTTTACATCTTACTGATTTTAACAATTTTTTTCTTAATGTCCTGTTTTGGATATAAACCAAGAGCAAAAGGGGTTCAAAACGAAATATTGGTATTTGTTTCTGATGAGGATAAAGAAAATATTATTCCGATTTTGGACTCAGTCTTTAATAGAATCTGTTATACTCCCCAACCCGAATCTGTTTTTGAAATTCGATACCTATCGCTTGAGGAATTCCAAGATCGAAAAAGCAATTATAACATCATTGTGGCAGCTATTTTAGGGATAAGCGATTATACTGGTGATAAGCTGATTCAAGACCTACTTCCGGCATCCCAGTTTGAAATGGTGAGGAAAGGTGAAAATCAAATTTTCACAAAAATGAACCTGTATTCCCAGGGACAGATATTTGCAATTCTTGCGGGAGTAAGTCGGGAGGAATTGGAAACATCAGTGGTACAAAAAAAAGATGAGATATATGATCATTTTGATCAGGCATTTCTTGAACGGGAAAAAAAGCACATTTTTCAGAGAATGGAGCAAAAGAAATTAAGCGAGGAGCTTGGAGAGAAAAACGGCTGGAGAATGCGAATTCAACACGACTACGTCATTATTCGCGAAGATAGTTTGAATAACTTTCTCTGGATTGGAAGGGCATTTCCATATCGATGGATTTCTGTTCACTGGATTGATCAAGCATCAAATCTATTTCTAAATAAAGATCTGGCGCTAGAGATGAATAAGGAGTATCCACAACGATTTTATGGTACTGTTTTGTTTAGTGAACATTATCTAACAGTTGAGGAAACATTTTTCAATCACTGGTCAACCTGGCGGATTCAGGGATTATGGGAACACAAGAAGAAAACGATGGGGGGACCATTTATTTCCTATATATTTTATGATGGAGTCACAGATAGAATTTATCACATCAATCTTCTCCTTTATAATCCTGGTAATCCCAAAGTCATTCTCCTGCGACAAATGGATATCATTGCTCAAACTTTTACAATCTGTGAAAATTAATTTATCCATGATTTTCATAATCAATGTTATATTTTAACTTGTAAAATTTACCATGAGAACTACTAACAGCCTTAAGTGTGGATATAAGCGAGGATAGAGATATCATGATGCTATATAATTATGTAAAACGTAATTATTTAATGGACAGTTTTTACGTTTTACATATTTACGTTTTATCGACGATATCATACTCAAGATCCACTAATGTTTTTTTTAACAACCATAAAGCTGATGAAACAATCAGATTAATACGATGTCAAAGAGGATTTTAATCACAGGAGCATTTGGACAGCTTGGTGAGGCGGTTATTCGGGAATTGCAGCCCCACTTTGATCTATTAGCAACAGATATCCAAATACCAGAAACTAAATCTTTTCTCTATCAGGTTAAGCATCTTGATATTACTTCAAGACCCGGTGTGATGAAAATTGTTAAAAACTTCAATCCCGAAATAATTATTAACATGGCTGCCTATATTGATGTGGATGGGTGTGAAACCAATCGGGAAATAGCCTGGAATGTGAATGTACGGGGAGTTGAATATCTTCTTGAAGCTATCCGGAGAAAGAAGACCAGGATTATCCATATTTCCTCAGACTACATTTTCAATGGTGAAAATGGTCCCTATAAAGAGAAAGACATCCCCAATCCAATTAATTATTATGGTAAGACAAAACTGGCTTCAGAAAATGCTATCCGTGGGAGTGCAAATCCCTGGGTTATTCTGAGAACCAATGTTCTGTATGGTTCTTCCACCCGTTCTAGAGCAAGTTTTGTGAACTGGGTGGTCACCTCCCTAAGGCAGGGAAAAGAAATCACAGTTGTAGATGATCAGATTGGAAATCCAACCTGGACAGGTGGTCTGGCTGAAGCCATCAAAATGGCTATTCTTCTGAATGTTCGAGGAATATTCAATTACGGCGGAGCAGAATTTTTATCTAGATTTCAATTTGCTCAAAAAATTGCGAATGTTTTCGAATGTGATAAATCAAGTGTTGTTCCTGTTTCCACTGATGATTTAAACCAAATTGCTCAAAGACCTTTGAAAAGTGGTCTGATAACAAATAAAATTGAAGATATACTGGGCTTACGTACATACGAGGTTGAGTATTGTTTGCGGAAGATAAAAGAGGATTAGATGGAATGAAAACAATTATTGTGACACCAACATACAATGAACGGAGTAATATCAAAGAATTAATTCAGATCGTCTTTTCGATTGATCCAAATTACCACCTTCTAATTGTAGATGACAATTCTCCTGATGGGACAGCGGATGTGGTTGAAGATATGTCTATTACATATCCTAATTTGCATTTAAAAAAACGACCGGAGAAGTTAGGACTGGGAACTGCTTATTGTGCAGGATTTAAATTAGCTCTTGAAAAGGGATTTGACACAATCATTCAGATCGATGCAGATTTATCTCATAATCCCAAAGATATCCCACGACTTATTGATAAATTGGATAAATATGATCTGGTACTTGGTAGTCGTTATTGTGATGGGGTGAGTGTTGTTCGCTGGCCAATACGACGTTTGATCTTGAGTTATGGAGCAAATTTATACACAAGGATAGTAACGGGTCTTCCGGTTCGGGATGCGACAGGCGGGTTTAAATGCTGGCGAAAAGAGGTGCTGGAAAACATTAATTTGGAAGAGGTTCATTCCGAAGGCTACTCGTTCCAGATTGAGATGACATTTCGGGCTTGGTTGAAAGGATTCAAAATCACGGAGATACCTATTATTTTCATCGAACGATCCTCTGGCCAATCGAAAATGAGTAAGCGTATTATTTATGAGGCTATTTTAATGGTATGGCGTTTGAGATTATGGAAAATATTCGGATGGCATAAATAAAGGCAAATGATGATTTCTGTTATTATAGTTAACTATAACGTAAAAGATTACCTTACAAGTTGTATCTCATCTATTCAAAATTCTGTACTAAACCAGGATATGGAGATCATTGTTGTGGACAATGCCTCGTTTGATGGCTCAATTCCTCTCATTCAAGACCAATTTCCTGATGTCATTGTAATTGCTAATGAAAAAAATGAGGGATTTGCAAAGGGAATTAACAGAGGTGTGCAGAATGCCAGTGGTGAATATCTCCTTATCCTTAATCCGGATACAATTTTACAGGAAAACACATTACAGGTTTTCATAGATTATATGGAAACGCATCAAGAAGTAGGAATATGTGGTCCAAAGATTTTAAATGCCGACGGAACACTTCAGATATCGTGTAAACGGAGTTTTCCAACACCTTGGGTTGCACTTCCCAAAATTCTGGGATTGAATAAATTATTTCCGAAAAGTCAATGGGCTGGGAAATATAATTTAACTTATTTGAATGAGGATGAAATTCATCGAGTAGAAGCCATCAGTGGATCATGTATGTTTATTCGAAGAGATGTTTTTGACAAAGTGGGATATTTTGATGAAGATTTTTTTATGTTTGGTGAAGATCTGGATTTTTGTTTTCGAACTATTGAGAATGGGTATAAAATTCATTATCTCCCCACTACCCAAATCATTCATTACAAAGGTGAAAGTGTGAAAGTGGCACAATTTGATAGTATCAGGTCTTTTTACGATGCTATGAACCTTTTTGTGGAAAAACATTTTTCCAAGACTACGTCAATGTTAACCAGGTTTGGTTTAAAATTAGGAATCTGGTTAAAGCGATTATTAGCATTCTTTTCCTCTGTTTTTTATCAGATCATTCCAGCATCGTTAGATACTGTGATAGTTTTAGGTGCTTTTAGTATCGCAATTCCACTGCGTTTTGGGAATTTTGATCCTTTGATTCATTCCTATTTACCTGTACTCGTTATCTATGTGTTTTTATGGCTTTTTATCGCATCCGTTTTTCAACTTTATACGCGATATATTCTTTCGTATCATCGAGCTATTTTTTCATGGTTTTTTACATTTTTGGGTATTGTTACGTTTACGTACTTTTTCAAACAATTTGCATTTTCTCGTGCAGTGATTTTGATTGCAACGGTTATCATAGGTGTAACTATTCCTGGTTGGAGATTACTTGCTCATATTTTGATATCCAGAGGATACCTCAAAAAAATTCACCTGGGTCAATTTTCCTTATTCAATCGGAGAGCTTTAATCATCGGGGCGGGGGATGAAGGATTAAGAATTGCCAGAAGTATTGCACGAAGGTTGGATGTGGGTATTGAGGTTGTTGGTTTCTGTGACAAAACTTTTAATCCCCAAGAACTTTATCGCGAACCAGAAAAACATACCAACATTCCTCCTTTGTTAGGAATGGTTGATGATATTCGAACCATTGTTAGGAATCATTCAATTAAGGAATTGATTTTTACTTCAGACCGTCTGACGAATGAAGAAATCGTCTCTATTATGGATCGCTCTAAAGATCTGCATCTAACCTATAGAATTGTACCTAAAGAAAAGGATCTCTTACTTGGGAAAGCCATTGTTGAGGACGTTAGTGATATACCATTTGTAAATATTGAATACACACTTTATCGTCGATTTAATTTGGTTTCAAAACGGTTGTTTGATATCGTTATGTCAATCCTGTTGATTGTGGGACTAAGTCCATTAATATTGATATTAATCCTTCGGTTTCCACGATGGAAGAAAGTTCAGTTCTGGGGAATCAACAAGGAGGCAATTTCGGGATGGGTTATTTCGTCGAAAAATCGATTTATTCGAAAAATTCCACTATTGTTTAATATATTTCAAGGGAAATTGAGTTTCGTTGGCAGTTCATTGATTCCATTGGAAGAAAGAACAGTCAATATGTTATGCAAACCGGGGTTAACCGGTCTGAACAGAACTAAAAAGAAAAATCAGAATTTTGATTCAAAACTTGTTTATGACCATTACTACGTACAGAATCAATCATTTATTTTCGATCTTGAAATAATAATAAGGACTGTACTCAAGCTTTAAAAATATTATGTCGCCAATTGTATTAGATTTTGAAAAACCGATTGTAGAACTGGAAAGAAAGATTCAGGATCTGCAGGAGTTGAATAAAACAGGACAGACCGATCTGAGCAGTGAAATTAAACATCTTGAGAAAAAGCACGCGAGATTAACTTCGAAAATATATCTGAATCTATCCCGCTGGCAGAGAGTTCAGTTAGCCCGCCATCCTAACCGTCCCTATTCTCTCGATTATATTTCACGCATCGCACCTATTTTTTTTGAAATTCACGGTGATCGCAGGTATGGAGATGATAAATCAATTGTAACTGGAATGGGAACAATTGATAGACAAAAAGTAATGTTTGTGGGACAGCAGAAGGGGAAAAATACTAAAGATAACATTTATCGCAATTTTGGAATGCCAAAACCTGAAGGATACCGGAAAGCTCTGCGGGTAATGAAGCTGGCTGAGAAATATTTTCGACCTATTATATGTTTGGTGGACACTCCGGGAGCTTATCCGGGGATAGGTGCTGAGGAAAGGGGACAGGCGGAAGCAATTGCAAGGAATTTGATGGAGATGGCTGTTCTCAAGGTGCCCATTTTAGTCATTGTCATTGGAGAAGGCGCCAGTGGAGGAGCACTCGGAATTGGTGTGGGCGATCGTCTGATTATGCTGGAGAATACCTGGTTTTCCGTCATCAGTCCTGAGGGGTGTGCTTCCATCCTCTGGCGGGATGCTGGTAAAGCAGAAATAGCAGCGGATGCTTTGAAAGTAACACCTCAAGATCTTCAAGATATGGGAATCTGTGATTACATTATCAAGGAACCTCTTGGTGGTGCTCACCGTGATTATGACAAAATAGCCGAAGAAGTAAAAAATGTCATACTTAAAGAGTTGAATGTGTTGTTGAAAATGACTCCTGATAAATTGATTGAAAAACGAATTGCGAAATATGAAGCCATAGGTATCTGGGAGAATCAATAATTATCAAAAGTCTCCATAATTTGAGGTATATACGACTCATTCATTCGTAAACAAATCGGGTTGTTTTGTACGTATTCTTCTGTTCTTTCTTGAAAAAATTAATGGTCATTGGAGTTCTTAGTTGAGTAACGAGATACTCTATCTTTTACAGACAGTAGTAGGGCTTGCGTTTACTCTTATTGCTTTCCGGCTGGGTAAACATTGGCTATATGGTTACATTGCTGTCTGTATAATTTTGGCTAATATCTTTGTAACAAAAGAGATTACTCTTTTTGGTTTGACAGCAACTGGCGGGAATGTGGTTTATGGAGCCATTTTTCTAACGACCGATATTCTTGCGGAACATTATGGAAAAAGGGCTGCAAGGCGAGCAGTTTTTATTGGGTTCTTCGTTTCCCTCTTTTATGTGGTGATGTCTCAGTTTATGGCTGCTTTTCCGATAAATCCGAACAGTGAAAATCCTGAAATGGCTAAGACGATATCTGAAGGAATGGGAGCCATTTTTTCATTTGCTCCAAGTATTATTCTGGCAAGTATGACGGCATATCTGGTTTCCCAATTACATGATATTTGGGCGTTTCACTTTATCAAAATGAAGACAAAAGGGAAACTGTTATGGCTGAGAAACAACTGTAGTACATGGGTGAGTCAGATGATTGATTCTGTTATCTTTTGTTTGCTGGCTTTCCTGGTTTTTCCCAAAATAATGTTAGGATCGGAATTTGTGAAAGAACTGCCGGTAATCATCGAGATTATTCTTTCCACTTATATATTAAAAATTCTTGTAGCAGTTATTGATACGCCATTTATTTATCTTAGTTATGTTGTAAAACCGTCGGAGTAACGGTATCGGGGTTGTTAATGAAACTGAAGACAGGCAAATGTTAGAAATTACTTGACTGGTTCAGGAATAGTTAGAAGGCAACAATATTAACGTATCAATCTTCGGTACAATAATTCTTCCATATCTCTACGACCATCTAAAATACAATGGACAAAAACACTGTTTTCTATGATTTGATAAATGATTCGATAGGGTTTATAGTGAATTTCTAAATAATCAAATATTCCAATTTCCTCTAATTCAGGTGGAACGTGTCCACGATTTGGTAATTTCTCTAAACTATAACAAAGTTTTTCAAACTTTTGAATGAGCCTGATAGCTTTTAATTCGGAGTCATTAGAAGCTACATAACGGTAGATATCAAATAAATCTTCCTCAGCATCAGATACAATATTGACTTTGAATTTCAAGATTGTTTGTAGGTTTTAATCCTATCATTTAAGTCCCTAAACGATTTTTCAATAGGTTTAATTTCCCCATTTTTGATGCTTTGAGAACTTTTAGCGAGTATTTTTAATAGGGCAATAGTTTCCTGTGTGCGTTCATATTCGTGTACATCTTGAACAATGACTTTTGCTATACCATTCTGTGTGATCACAATTGTTTTGTGATTTTTAGCAATATCCCTGATGACCTCAGCAGCATGTGCTTTAAGGTAACTAATTGGTTTGATTGATTCACTTGGTTTCATATTCTCTCCAATAAATACGACTAAATATGGACTATATTTAGGTTACATGCAAGACATAAATCACCGATATTGATTCTATATTGTATTGTTGCCTTCTAACGATATCTATGTTCCCCTTTGTC
>JACNLN010000041.1 GCA_014381485.1 Fidelibacterota bacterium | reverse complement strand
GTTCTATGAAACAACTGAATAAACACATAAATCAATTTGTAGCCCCGTCCTTCAGGGCGGGGTCAAGAATATGAATTAACGTTGTTACCCCGATTTTTTCGGGGTTATTTCCAAAGGAAGCGCTTATACAATAAAGGGCGTAAACGCCCTTACTTGTTTTAGCGATTTTATTCCCCGCCCTGAAGGACGGGGCTATGGATATGCACAATTCCGTTACCCCAGAATGTAGCATTAAAACAGTTGATAATTAGAACACAGCCAAATTTACTAATCTATTTCAGGAGTTGCCGACAGTGAAATTGTGTTGACATTTTAATATTTGAGTATTGCTCCTTAATGAAATAAAGTATAGACTAAGCCTTAAAAAATTAGGGCTAATAGAAATAATGAAATTACTGGTTACAGGGGGCAGCGGGTTTATCGGATTGGAAATCTGCAAACTGGCTATTATGGAGGGATATGCCGTCGTTAGCATTTCTCGGAGTGGAAGACCGAATATCCATGAGGATTGGGTGGATCAGGTAGAGTGGGTTTCTGCGGATATCTTTGAACCTACACGTTGGAAAACCCATCTTTCAGATTGCGATGCTGTTATCCATACTATTGGCATCCTCCGTGAACGGAAAAAGGAGGGAATCACTTTTGAAAAATGGAATTGTAAATCGGCGGTGGTTACTGCTGAATGTGCTCAAACCTTTCAGGTGAAAAATTTTATCTTTCTTTCCGCTTCTTCAGCTCCAGCGATTCTATCGGGTTACATTAAAGCTAAACGACGAGCTGAACAGGATATTGCATCCCTGCCACTCCGAAGTGTATTTCTCCGACCTGGATTTGTCTATGGATTTCACCGACCATTATCCCTGGCCATTGCAATTCTCATGCGAATAGGATATTTCCTTCCCTTTCTACGTGGGTTCATCAAAACCTATTATCCACTTCCAGTGAAAATGGTAGCTCAGACTGCTCTTCAAGCAGCATTCCGGGATGATATCTCAGGGATAATCGATATCGAAGGAATTAAGAGGCTGACCACCAGTTATAGTTGATATTCTAGACTCACGAAAACGTTTCTGGTAGCGCCGGGCCAATAGTAAGCCCAGTAGCCCTCCCATTCATAGCCATAGCCGTAAGTAGAATATAACGTATCAAAAACATTATTCACCTTCAAAGTTGCTTTGATATCTTTCCACCGATAACTTAAGTAAAAATCAAGAACTGAATAGGGAGCAATCTTGCCATAATTATCGTTATCTAGGTACTGAGTACCTACATACTTCCAGTTCGCAGAAATATTCGCTTCCTTAAACACTTGCCAGTTCAAACCTACATTCACCAGAGCATCAGGAATATTGGTTAGCTTTTTTCCTTTGTTTATACCGCTTGAAAAATGGTGGTTATTAAACATTCCATTCAATTGAAACCTTAAGTTAGATGACAAATGGAAGTCTAATTCATATTCGAAACCTTGATGCACTGTACTATCCGCTTTGTAATAATCATACTCACCTTCCTGTTTCACGTCAATATTTTTCAACTGTTCATTGTTGTAGAGTATCCTGTAAGCATTCAGATTAATTAATATATTTCCAAGGTCCAGCGCCCATCCTGTTTCCAAGTTGCTTACAACCTCTGCTGCCGCTATGACCGGTGTACTCCAGACATCATCCGCTTCGATGATCTGGTCGTCCGCTGGTTCTTTTTGGGCTTTTCCATAATTCAGAAAAATAGACAGTTGTTTATTCACCGAATAAACCAAACCAAACCTGGGATTTAAGAACTGCCACAACGCTGAGAGATTATGACCAACTGCATGCCCGATTTTTTTCTGATCCAGATTCCAATCATTCTCCTGATACTGCAGGTCAAGAATCAATTTTAAGCGGTTCGGAAATGCATACATTAAATGAGCAAATCCCGATATTGATCGTTTCTTTCCAAAATATTCGTAATACTTGTACCAATCAGAACCAAACCTCTCCTGTATGATGGGATTGGAAAAATCTGTCACCTCGCCAAAATGGTCACCCCTGTACCATCGCAATTCACCCCCGATGTCGATCCGAAAAGGCTCCTTGCGCAATGTCCAGGTCGGTACAATACCGAAATAGCTGTTAACAATCCATTTCCTGCGCAAAAGGTCGGTCTCCAGCCAGTATTCAGAGGTATCAACATCCAGATTGTATGAATAAAAATCACAGTTGTTCTTATAAACCTCGTAATACCCTGCGCCCTTAACCAGATACGCGACATTGTGAAATATCACATCATCGCTAAACTGGTACCTTGTGTTGAGGGAGTAAATCTGCTGGAAAAAGTCATCTGTATAACTTTTGTATCCAGCGCGACGTTTTTCACGATCGTTAATGTCCGATGCTGGGACCCCATCCCACAATAGGTTCGTGTTCTCATATCCAAGTTGTGCACGGAACTGGTTTATCATTGCTCCTGTTCGGTGCTCGATCCCAAAAAATCCAGCTCTCTGGATACTTTCGTGAAAGTCTCGGTATCCATCTGATTCGATTTGAGATATTCGAGAAGTCAGGCTCAGATTTTCACCAAACAGTTTTCCGGAATTGAACTTGATGCGGTATTTTTTTGTGTTATACGATCCTGCCCCGATAGCTGCGGAAACTTCCTTCTCATCCTGTGCAATATCAGTGATAATATTGATAGACCCCCCAAACGCTGCAGAACCATACAGACTATTCCCAATCCCCCGCTGAATTTGCACATCCTGAGCATCGCTGAGGATATCGCCATGATCAACCCAGTAGACCTGATGGCTTTCATTATCATTCAGTGGAACGTTATCCAGCATAACAGCGATCCGACTCTGATCGAATCCACGGATAGAGACATAGGAATATCCTGTTCCGTTGCCGCTTTCACTGTAGGCATACACTCCCGGCTCCGATGCTAAAACCATTGGCACATCTTCAACGGTGTAATGAACATTAATCTCCTCTGATGTCAGGGTTGAAAATGCCACTGGTGTAACCCCTGCTACAGCCCGATTTGCTAAAACGTACACCTCCTCTCCTTTGATAACGGTAGGAGTGAGACGAACAGTAATAAACTCCCGTGAAGGGGATATAGTTACTGATTTAAACCCAATAAAGGAAATGGTGATCTTACTTTTTTCAGGAATAGTGAGTGAGAATTGTCCATCTTTGTCAGTAGTTGTTCCTACATCCCCAGAAACGATGTTTGCACCAACAATAGGTTTACCAGTTTCTTCATTTGTTACAAGTCCAGAAACGGAGATGGTTTGAGCTATGAGAAGGTGGGTTAGAATAATGGAAACAAAAATCCCCTTCAAGAAGAAGAGGTAATGATTTTGTTTTTTACCCGATGATAATCGGGATTTTATTTTATTTAACATTTCTTCCTCCCTACGCTGGTATTATCCAGATCAGGTTCAAAGAGTGTGATCTCAGCCGAATCGACGATGGTCGAGACAGCACCCCTATCAACATTTTAAATTTACAAAAAAAATACCGAATATTCAATACCGCTCTTGCGTCAATCTTCCTCTTGTTTTCTTGGCACAAACAGTACTATTTTCCGATCAATAATTTGGAAAGGGGTACTTGTGAATCGAGAAAAATTGCTTCCTGAAATTACTCTGAAGGCAATTATCCTTGGAGTTATTCTCTCCGTTGTACTTGCTGGAGCCAACGCATATCTTGGACTTTTTGCCGGGATGACCGTATCAGCTTCCATTCCGGCTGCTGTTATCTCCATGGGTGTCCTCCGTCTCTTTCGGCGATCCAACATTCTGGAGAATAACATTGTTCAGACAGCTGCTTCTGCCGGGGAATCGCTGGCAGCTGGTGTAATCTTCACACTACCAGCTCTGATTGTTTTAAAATTCTGGACCAGTTTCAACTATTGGGAGACGACCATTATTGCGGCTCTCGGAGGTGTCATCGGGGTTCTCTTTACCATTCCTATTCGACGAGCACTCATCATCGAAGAGAAACTCAGGTTTCCCGAAGGGGTAGCCACAGCAGAAGTCCTGAAAACTGGAGAAAAAGGAGGATCAGGACTGAAACATATCATCAACGCTGGATTGCTGGGAGCTTTCTTCAAATTCGGAGAAATCGGTCTTCGTCTCTGGACGGGTGTTGTAGAAGTAGGAACCCGGGTGGGTTCGTCCATCGTTTATTTTGGATCCAATCTCTCTCCTGCTCTCGTTTCTGTGGGATATATTGTTGGGATCAATATCGCCGTACTGGTTTTTATCGGGGGAGCGTTGAACTGGTTAGTAGCTATTCCCATCTACGCGGCTGCACATTCGTGGCCACTTGCTGAAGGAAGTCCAATACCAGCAGTGGAATGGGCAAATGAAATCTGGTCAGATAAGACTCGCTTTCTTGGCGTTGGTGCTATGGTTATCGGTGGTTTCTGGGCACTCATCAATCTCCGGGGATCTATCTTGACGGGGATTCGCTCAAGTCTTGCCACATATAGAGTTGGAGAGACGACACGGTTTGAAGACATTCCCCGCGAGGAGCGAGATACTCCAATAAAATGGGTGGCGATTGGACTTCTGATTTCCATCATTCCCATTTTTGCTGTGTATGCATATATAACGAAGAGTCCTGCTCCATCACTGGTGATGGCAGTGGTGATGCTTATTGCCGGATTTCTCTTTTCGTCAGTGGCTGCGTATATGGCAGGTCTGGTGGGAAGTTCCAATAATCCTATTTCGGGTGTTACCATTGCAACGATTTTATTTTCTTCCCTTATGCTCCTTGCACTAATGGGGACGGGAAGCGCAGTCGGTCCAGCAGCTGCCATTATGGTAGGAGCTGTAGTAGCATGTGCCGCTGCGATTGGCGGAGACAATCTCCAGGATCTGAAAGCAGGACATATTTTGGGTGCCACTCCCTGGAAACAGCAAGTGATGCAGATGGTCGGAGTTCTCACAGCAGCAGTTGTTCTCGGACCTGTGTTGATTCTCATTGAAAAAGCGTATGGCATTGGTATTGCCACACCGGAACATCCCAATCCTCTGGCTGCACCCCAGGCAACCCTTATGGCATCAGTAGCCAAAGGTGTTTTCAATCGTGATTTACCATGGAACATTATCATTATCGGGATGATCATTGCCATTGTTGTCATCATGCTGGATAAGGTCCAGGAACGAAAGGGATCGTCCTTCCGGCTACCGGTTCTTGCTGTTGCAGTGGGTATTTATCTCCCTTTTGAACTGTCTGTTCCTATTTTCGTAGGAGGAATTATCTCATGGACAGTACAAAAAGTAAGGCGGAATAAAAAGGCGGCAGGTAATAACGGACTTCTTTTTGCTTCCGGGCTCATCACCGGAGAAGCATTGGTGGGTATTCTGATGGCAATTCCCATTGTTGCCACTGGAAACCCGGACGTTCTCGCTATTGTCAAGGAACCCTTAGGTACCTGGCCGGGAATAATACTTTTAATTGTCGTCGCTTATCTTCTTTACAGAGTAGCAAAAAAACATGAAAAAACCACCTGAAATCTCTCATGATGTAGTCCATGCACTTCCGAAGGTAGAACTGCACTGCCATCTGGACGGGTCTCTCCGACCAGAGTCCATGATTGAACTAGCTCAGGAAGATAAAATTAAACTTCCCAGTGATAACCCTGATGATTTGAAAAAGATACTTTCTATGGGGGACAAGCGAGGTTCCCTGAATGACTATCTTGCAAAATTTGAGGTTACTCTCACTGTTCTGCAGACTTCTGAAAGTCTCACTCGAACAGCTTATGAACTGGCTGAAGATGCCTCCGCTGAAAATGTTCGTTATCTCGAAATGCGTTACTCCCCCATTCTTCACACCAAACGGGGGATGACCCCACAAGAGGCTGTTGAAGCTGTTAATAAGGGTCTCAGGCAGGCAGAAAAGGACTTCAACATCAAGTGTGGTCAAATCATTTGTGGTATTCGTGAAATTAGTCCAGAGGTTTCACTACGATTGGCAGATCTTGCTGTACAATTTAAAAACAAAGGAGTGGTGGGATTTGATCTGGCAGGAGCAGAAGAGAATTACCCTGCCAAACATCACCGGGAGGCGTTTTATCTGATTCTCAATAACAATATTAATACCACCCTCCATGCCGGTGAGGCTTTCGGACCAGAGTCAATTCACCAGGCAGTTCATTACTGTGGTGCTCACCGAATTGGACACGGAACCCGCCTGAAAGAGGATCCCGATCTGATGCAATACATTAATGATCACCGAATTCCACTGGAAATCACTCTTACCAGTAATTATCACACAAGGAGTATTCGGAGTTTGAAACACCATCCCATTTTCTTTTACTATAAGCAGGGTATCCGAATTACGTTAAGCACGGATAACCGACTCATTTCAAATACTACGTTAACGAAAGAATTTATGTTAGCACACGAACTGTACAATTTTAACCTTTACGATTTTAGAAACATCACCATCGATAGCATGAAGAGTGCTTTTCTTCACCACAACGAACGAAAGAAGATGATTCGAGTAATTGCAGATGAACTTGAGGGTAACTTCGGATTGATGCCAGAATATCTTCCCCAATCTTACACGTCAGAAAAAGTGCAAACAGATTAATTTTTATTCATGGATAACAGCAATTTTCGTGACATAATTTTCACCCGATTCTGAATAAATTCCCAACAGGTAAACTCCCGTTCCAACATACTCTCCACTATTCGTCCTGCCGTCCCAGAATGCCTGATATCCTGATATAGACGGTGACGTTGAGGGGATTTCTCGCAGAACATAACCCGACAGTGTCATAATCTTTATGGATGAATGATCAACCAGTCCATCCACAACCAACGGTTGATCACCTGGAATTCGAAATGGACTTGGAAAGGTGATAACATTCTGGTATTTCCCTTTAGGTGTTGCAAAGGGAATTTTCAGACTGTTGATTCCTTTGGTAGTAGCGATGTATGCGATTCCTATATCATCATCAATGGCAACAGCGGTCACAGCATCTGACAGCAGATAGCTGTTGCTATGCCGAAAACCTTCCCAATCTGGCCAGGGAGTTGAATTCTGAAGCAATACATACAGTCCATCTGAAATAGAAGAAATCCACAGATTCTTTCGATAATCTGCAACAATTTTTGAGCCTTGTCCAAAGGGAACACTTGGAAAATAAGTAATAGAATAAGGTGTCATACTGCTATAGTTGCTGTTAAAATTAAGGAGCTGCAATCCGTTAGCGGTTAATGCCCAGACGATGTAGGGCCCAGTGGATTCCAAACTCCAGACAGTATTGTTTTCTAAACCCTCGCTTGTCGAAAAACCATGCCACTCCCCTGCTAATTCATTTGGGTGATCCGGGGAACCATTTTTGAGATTGTCAGAATTATATTTAATGACAAACAGTCCATCATCAATACTACTCCCTATAATAGCAACTCCCGACTTGATGATCAAAATTTCCGTGGGATTATCCAGTTTTGCCATTTCTCCCATCCGCGGAACATAAAACCAACATCTATTGCTTGTCATTATCTGTATTTTTTTATCTGTATTGGCTGCACCAAAATTGGATATCCATAGATTTTCATCATCAAGGATAAGACCACGAATATTCTGATAACCTATTTCGTTGAAAGAATTAAGATAAGTAGTATCATATACAGAAAAATCTGTAGGATTATCTACATTAAAACTTATAATCCCACCCCCAATTGGATTTCCATAGTCATTCGTATCAGCAACAACACCCTCAATTGAAATATATATCTCGTCGTTACGCTCAACTACTGACCAGACACGATTACTTTTAAATTGGATCGTATCGGCAATAAAATGAGAATAATCATCTGATTGGTAATTCTTAATAATCGTGGTATCGTTAGATGGAACGATATTATACCAGCCATACTCAGAAAGAATGGATATTCCCTCTTTCCCAGCTGCTGCCAGACGACCATCTTCCAGAACCGTAAGGGCGGTAAAGACATTAGAAATGGGAGAATTGGGGACAAACCATGTAAACAATTCCTCATCAATATCGAAAATCCCCAAGCCCCTTGTAGTGGACAGAAGTAACTGATTATTCTTTACTGTCATTATTCTTTGAGCTTTTGGCTTAACTGACCATAGAGTATCTATCCTTCCATCTTCTGCAAATCGTACCAATTTGTGACCTGTAATCCCAAACAGTGTCCCATCTAAGGTTATAGTAATATCTTTAAGATAAGTGGTGCCGCTGTAGGCAGAACTTACTACTTCTGTACTATCACCGTATCGCCAGATACTTCCATTCCCTATCAAATAATAGTCACTACCAATGGTCTTTAGTCGAGTGACCGGTGTGATTGATTGACCATCAAGTTCTGTTATTCGCTCCCAGTTTTGGGGATAATTCAAAATGTAACCTTTGTAATTACCGACGAACAGTCCAAGATCAGAAGCCACCAGCAACGAATCTCCCTTAACTGCAATATCCGAGATATAGTCCAACCTCTCCTCAGATGGATTATACCTCTCCTTGTAGAAGTATTTTCCATCTTTTTCAGACCAGAAAAACGCCATAATTTTAAAATCGAGATTTTCTGAACACGCGACAAATGCTACTGAGTCCGTTGTTACAATATCGACAATCTCAGTAAGATCATAAT
>JACNLN010000043.1 GCA_014381485.1 Fidelibacterota bacterium | reverse complement strand
GGGGAGAAAAAAAGAGGGGGTGAATCGAGGTATTTAGACGATGAAAGTTTTCTGATATAGTAAATTGTCTGCACTTGTTACATTTTTATGGACACCCTAATAAGTCATACTTATTGATCGTAATACAAAGAAGAACTAGATTCAAGCAAGCGTACGAGTTGTATGAACAAGTAGAAGATGAAATCTGTATTCCTCACGAGTGATGAGGGTTCGTTTTAAAACCTAATCACTCACAATAATTTGTGATGAACCTTAATTATTAATATTTCAATGATGTTTCTTGCTGTTACACCAAAATCTCACCTAACTGTTTGTGAACCTCAGCAAGGGAAAGTAACATCCGAACGACAGATGGTTCAATGCTGGCAATCTGTGAAAGCAGGTGAACAGTTTAACGCGGTAGATGACACAATCCTTTATGTACTTGAACTCGGTTCGGTGAATATATATGATGGTCCGGATATCAGTAAGGCAAAATTGCTTGTAGACTCTGAGGTACACAACGGTGGTGTAGAGTTTCATCTTAATGAGAGGGATTGGTTTAGTCACGGTCATGACCGGGATCCTCTTTATAACAATGTGATCCTCCACGTTGTTGGTCGGGCAGGAAACCGAAGAGCCACCACACTCTCCGGTCAGCGAGTCCTGACAGTTATATGTTCTGACGTGTATACGGACTGCACCTGGGAATCTGGTTGTAAATTAACATGTGATCTCGATGGTGAATTGATAAGATTAGTAACACAACCCTTCATGTGGATTCGATGGCTTGAGAAAGTTCATCGATTTTATGATGATCTTGTTAAAGGTGTGATCCCACGGGATCTCTTTTATCTCAAATCCTTTGGCGCTCTGGGATTGAAAGGCAACGTCCATCTCTTTGAGAAGCTTGCCAGATCACTTCCGTTGACGTTGTTCAGCAAGATGAAAAGTACAGCGGATATTAAAGCAACATTATTTGGTTCTGCAGGTTTTCTTTCTGACTTGGAGAATGAGAAGGAATCCCTGTTATCTGCCTGGGACTGTATTTGCCGTAAATATCAAGTTGCACAAGTTGTGGAATCGTATGAGTGGAATCACCGTTCCGTGCGACCGGCTGCTGACCCCTTTCGACGATTACGATTTGGTGTTGATCTTGTTACAGAATTACTTTCGGGATGGCAGCCATGGAAAGATCACGATTCTTACACATATCAGAATCTTGTTACTCTATTTTCCGAGACTATTCCCGGCAGGGGATGGATAAGTGAATGGCTTGGGAATGTGGTGTATCCAATGCAGGAAGCAATCTGTATGGTGGAAGGAAAGTTAAAGAATCGGGGGAATGAAATATTCGAGCAGTGGTATGACCTTAAACTCGGTTATACTTACGGTAGATTGTCAAGACAATTTAACCGGAAAATTCCCACCAAAGAATTAAACAGTTTTAGTGTACAGCAGGGGCTGATGGCATTACAGAATCGATACTGTCGTCAGGGGCTTTGTGCTGTATGTCCTCTGGTATCGTAATGGCAATTTTAACACAGGAGAAAATGGCAAAAAAATCTGCCCGGTTGCAGACCGAGGGGAAAATCGTGGTGTTTACAAACGGTTGTTTTGATCTCATTCACTTGGGACATATCGAAATATTGAAGAGAGCCCGGAATGAGGGTGCCTGTCTTTTCGTAGGTGTAAATGGAGATGAATCTGTACGTCGGCTGAAAGGGAAGGGTCAACCAATTCAGGGTGAGCAGGAGCGGGCTGCTATCGTAGATGCATTTCAATTTGTGGATGAAGTAACCATATTTTATGAAGATACGCCTGAAAATCTAATCAATCTGGTTCATCCAGATGTGCTGGTGAAGGGTGCTGATTACGAGGAAGAGGATATTGTAGGATCTAAGGATGTGATTACCTGGGGGGGGCGGATAGTAAGGGTCCCTCTCGTTGAAGGAAAATCGACCAGTTCCATCATTTTCCGGATTTTGAAACACTTTCGTCGGGAAAACTCTTGACTCCATTCTACTTTTCCATTTAACTTTCTCGCCGTTTAAGAACCTTATATCTCACACATTATATGAAGTTAGGGCAAATAGCATTCTTTTCTTTTATATCTGCAAGTCTTGTTTATGCAGTTCCAGAGGATTCCGTTATGGTTCAGGATATCCAACTGGAAGATACCGTTGTGACTGAAATATCTACTGATCCCGATCGAGAGGAAGTTATTATTTCTGTTATGGAAGATACCAATATGACTGAAATATCTAACATACCTACTGACGAAGAGATTATTCTTCAGTCCATTAACAGGCTTCCTCTTATCCTGCAGGATGCAAAAAGATACTTTGTGGAGGCTCTTATTGCAGATCAGCATAATGACACGATGGAGGTGGTGTATCTGATAGAAAAGATCACAGATCTTCTTATAGAGGCGGGGCAGGTTAATGGAATGTCGGAAGATGATCAGGAGGAGTATACTCGTTTTGAGAATATGTTGATATATGCTTATGAGAATCATTTTAGGACGGTGAATCGTGTGGAAACCCCTATCACAGTAGCCAGTCTTCGGGAAGAACTTTCCGAATATATGGAACCGCTGGAAATAGAGATAAATGGATCCAAATTTACGGTGGTAGATGATAGAAATGGGCACATTCCTCTTGTTCTCAACAGTCGTGTGGAACAAACCATTAACTTTTTCCGGACGAAAGGAAAACGGCAATTCGAAATATGGCTTTCTCGACTTCCTTTTTACAAGGAATCTATTATTGAGATTTTAACTGAAAATGGTTTGCCTGAAGAGCTAATTTATGTTTCAATGGTGGAGAGTGGTTTCAATCCTAAAGCATATTCTACAGCCCATGCTTCAGGGTTATGGCAGTTTGTATCAGGGACAGCGAAGAAATATGGTTTAACAAGGACCTGGTGGATAGATGAACGAAGGGATCCTAAAAAGTCAACTCAGGCGGCTGCGGACTATTTTAAGGATTTGTACATTGAGTTTGATGACTGGTATTTAGCCATGGCGGCCTATAACTCGGGAGAAGGGCGTATAAATCGAGCTATTCGTTTGCACCAGACACGGGATTTCTGGCAGTTAAATTCGCTTCCCCGTGAGACCCGGAACTACGTCCCCACGGTTCTGGCAGCTGCTATTATCACTAGAGATCATGCAAAGTACGGATTCAAGGTATCCCAAAACAATTCACTTGAGTATGATGAGGTACTTATCGAAACAAGTGCAGATTTGAATGTTCTGGCAAAATGCGCCGGGATCAGTATGAAGCAGCTTAGAAAATATAACCCTGAAATTCGACAATTCGCGACTCCCTCCGATCAACCATATTCTTTAAAGATTCCCAAAGGAAGTAAGGATACCTTCACTAAAGAATTTAATAATTTACCTGAAAATCAGCGATTTGTCCCACAGTATCTCGTTCACAGAGTAAGAAGGGGTGAGTCACTCTGGGTCATTGCAAGAAAGTATGGTGTTTCCATATACGATATTGCCTCGGTAAACAAAATTAGAAATTATCACCGGTTACAGATTGGTCAGAAATTAACTATCCCTATACCGCCTGTCCCAGGGACGAGTTCTATCGCTTCTTCTAAAATTTCCGAAAAGAAGAGGATTGTTTACCGAGTACGTAAAGGGGATACATTAGGTCATATCGCCGAACGCTATGGGACCTCCGCCCGAAGAATTCGGCAACTGAATGGTCTTCGGTATGGACAGTATATTTATCCAGGACAGAAGTTGGTGATTCCCAAATCTTCCTCAAAACTTGCCACCGCATCTTCAGGTTCGAATCCATATGAGAAAGAGATTTATGTCGTTCGTAGAGGTGATACCCTGAGTCATATTGCTGTGCGTTATAGAACACCGGTCTCAAAAATACGGAGGTGGAATGGCATTTCCAGAAATGAGTATATTTATCCGGGACAAAAATTGGTTATTTATGTGAAATAAGCATGAAACCTTCCAGACATATTTCCCCGTGGCACTGGTTATTGATTTCAATAGGGTGTGTGCTTATTCTGGTGTTTTTACTGACGGTCATTGGTAAGATTCACATTTCAGGGGATTCTGTTATTAATGGGAAAAAAGTGGCGATAGTGAAGGTAGCTGGTCCCATTTTTAACTCTGATAAGATTATCAAGGAATTGGATGACATAAAGGAACGTAAGGATGTAGTAGCGGTGGTGTTACGGGTGAATAGTCCCGGGGGTGGAATTGCTCCTTCGCAGGAGATTTATATGAAGATCAAGGATTTAAATGAGACGAAACCTGTAGTGACTTCAATGGGAGACGTGGCAGCATCTGGCGGATATTACATTGCTCTGGGAAGTCATACTATAGTAGCGAATCCCGGGACGGTAACAGGTAGCATTGGGGTGATAGTAAATTACCCGGTAGTGACGGAGTTGATGGAAAAAGTTGGCGTGGATGTGGAGACTATCAAAAGTGGTGATTTGAAAGATGCCGGATCTCCCACCCGTGAAGTTACGGATGAGGACCTAAACTATTTTAATGATGTGGTGATGAACCTCCACCATCAATTTGTGAGGGTAGTAGCTATCTCCCGGGGATTGGATAAGGAAGTGGTGGAGGAATTAGCTGATGGCAGGGTTTATACCGGGGAACAGAGTTTGGAGCTGGGATTGATTGATACATTAGGAACCTTTGACGATGCTATCCGGTTGGCGGGGGAACTGGGCGGTATTGAAGGGAAGCCAAAAACAGTGGAACCTAAACGGAGGAAACCGTCGTTAATAGATTGGCTTTTTGGTGATAAAATTCAGGAAGTAAGGAATCAGTTTTCGATTCCTAGATTTGAATATCGATGGAGGTAAATTATGAGTAGAACCATTACAAAAGCAGAAATCATTGATACTGTAGCAACAGCCACAGGAATCACAAAGGTAGATACAGAAGCAGTCATGAAGGGAATATTTACCACCATTATTGCAGCGTTGAAAGATCATAATCGGGTGGAGTTGAGAGGGTTTGGCTCCTTTGGAGTTAAAAAACGAAATCCAAGAAAAGCCAGGAACCCGGGAACCGGGGAAATTATTTATCTTCCTAAGCGGGTCGTTCCCACGTTCAAACCTTCCCGTTTGCTAAAGGAATTATTGAATAAACCTGACTTATAAGTAAGGGGATTTATATGCCCTCTGGAAAAAAGCGGAAGAGACGAAAAATAAGTACACACAAGCGTAAGAAGCGTCTTCGTCTGAATCGTCACAAGAAAAAAAATAGATAGTACACTATATCTTCATAATCCAATGTCCGGGTATAGGACTCGTTGTCTCTATTTAATTCTATTTTGTACCTGTATACTTATCCCTATCGGTTTACTTAAGGGATGGGGCTTTGAAACACACAAAGTCATCAATCGTGAGGCGGTCAAATTCCTTCCAGGTCCCCTTGGAAACTATTTTTCACAAAACGTAGACTATATTTCAGAACACTCTATCGATCCAGATCTCTGGAAAGAGAAGGACCCTGATGAAGGGTACGGTCATTATATGGATTGCGACCTCTACGGTGATTATCCTTTTTTAGATATTCCCAGATCACTGGATCTTCTCATTGAGAGCTATGGGGCTGGTAAAGTTAAGAAATGGGGGATAGCTCCCTGGCGAATTGAGGAATATTATCATCGATTAATAGAGCAATTCAAGGCTGGTCATTGGGAGGAAGCAAACCTGACGGCGGCAGCTCTGGCACATTATATATCCGACATCCATATGCCCCTTCATGTGGTGGCTAATTATGATGGTCAATTAACAGGGAATGATGGTGTTCACGGTCAGTGGGAAACGCAGATGGTGGACAGATATCTACTGGATAACATCCAACCCAAAGGGATTTTATTTACAGTGATAGAGCCGGTGGAAGAGTCTTTTACTGTGATGAAGGAATCTTATCCTTACCATTTTGATATCCTTCGTGCAGATTCCCTTGCCAGAAAAAATTTATCAGGTGAGAAAAGAGAGCGATTAAAGGATTGGCGCGATCCCATGGCAGATACCAATTATCACGAGATACTTTTTCGTGAATCCGGAGACATTGCAAAAGAAAGGATAGAAATGGCAGTCCTTCGGGTGGCATCCTTCTGGTACACTGCCTGGATTAAGGCTGGGAAACCGATGCCGGAAGAAACAAGCGTGAAGACAGAGTTAGATGAAAAAGGTTACATGGTATCCCCTTGATAACCAACTATTTTCACCGCAAATGACAGGAAGAATGAAATCAATTGATAATATTAATATGATGGAAGACATGGAACCGACAATTTTTTCCGTTTCTGAAATTACCACTCTGATCAAACAGGTTTTGGATAACACATTTCCATCGGTTTGGATAGAAGGGGAGCTCTCCAATTTTAAACATCACAGTTCCGGTCATATGTATTTTACCCTGAAGGATGAGGGAGCGGAACTGAAATCAGTGATGTTTCGTGGTTATAATCGCCTTCTCCATTTTAAGCCCGAGAATGGGATGAAAGTTTTGGTTCAGGGTGGGATTACGGTTTATGCCCCGAGGGGGAACTACCAGATCGTGGTTCAAAAGATGCAGCCAGCCGGTCTGGGAACACTGTATCTGGCATTTGAAGCATTAAAAAAGTCTCTTGCAGAAGAAGGGTTGTTCGATGCAAAACGAAAAGTTCCACTTCCTCCGTATCCTTTTCGGGTAGGTGTGATAACCTCAGAAACAGGTGCAGCCATTCAGGATATCATCGATATTATGACACGTCGTGTACCACACATCGAAATTATTTTTCGTCCGACTCTTGTGCAAGGAAATGAGGCAACCGATGATATTGTTTCAGCTATTTCCGAGTTTGAGCAATATAATAAAGTGGATGTCTTGATCATAGGACGAGGTGGAGGGTCTCTGGAAGACCTATGGTCATTTAATGAGGAGAAGGTGGCGCGTGCTATAGCGGCATGTCCAATCCCTATCATCTCTGCAGTGGGTCACGAAACGGATTTCACTATAGCTGATTTCGTGGCGGACCTGAGGGCTCCTACTCCATCTGCCGCAGCTGAACTCGTTTCCAGACCGCTGGAAGATATTGTAAAAAATCTTACCGAAATGGACAGGCGGATAATGGAAGTAGTCCAGAACCGAATTGAATTTCTCTGGCAGCAGCTGGATGCCCTCTCCACCCGATATGGATTTCAGCAACCATCACTTCTTGTCAAACAAAAAAATCAGAAATTAACCGAACTGGAAGATCGACTAACTCAACAAATCCAGTTTATCCTCAGTATGAAGAGGACACATTTCGAAGGGATAAACCGGCAGCTTATCTCAGCAAGTCCAAGGAGTGTATTGAACCGGGGCTATTCTATCGTCTATTCAATTCCCGACAGGCAGATTGTCCATCAGGTGGAAAAACTGAAGGTGGGGGAAGAATTTGGTGTTCTGATGTCCGATGGTGAGATCGTAGGAGAAGCAAAGAAAATAGAGAAAAAAGATTAAAAAAAGGGTACCGATTCGTAACTTTTAGGAAAGGAAGGTCGCGATGGGGAAAAAGGAAAACACCGTAAATTTTGAGGAAGCAATATCCCGATTGGAGGAGATTGTTAAAATTCTTGAGAGTGAAACAATTTCTTTGGAGAAGAGTTTGGAGCTTTTTGAGGAGGGGATGACTCTGACCAAGAAGTGCCGTGAAAAACTAAAGGATGCCGAGGGAAAGATAAAGAAATTATCTAAAATAGAATCTGGTAAGGTTGAGGTAAAGGAAGGAGGATGATCACAAGTCTATGAAGATTGGAATCTGGGCAAATACGAGTAAAGAGGCTTTCTGGGAAAATCTTCCCAGGTTAATGACATGGCTGAAAGAGAGAGGTCAGAGTGTCTATTTTACCACACGAGTTAAGGCATATTTACCGGCAGGAAGCAATTATAAGTTTTCTGTTATTCAATCAGCAGATGATTTTAATAAACTTGACTTTGTCCTTGCAATGGGAGGGGACGGTACGATTCTTTCTGCTGCAAGAGCCGTTGGTGAGCGGATGACCCCAATTCTCGGTGTACACGTGGGGGGGTTTGGTTTTTTAGCTGAAGTAACGATGGAGGAACTCTTTAAGAGGTTGGAGTCAGTAATTAAAGGCAAGTATAATCTCTATCCACGGATGGTTTTAGAGGGTGATATTGACGAGAATGGTGTTACATCTCAAGTTCACGCATTAAATGATCTGGTGATCGACCGGGGGGAAAATTTCCGTCTTGTAAATTGTTCTGTTTATATGAGCGAGAGGTATATTACAACTTACAATTCAGACGGACTTATTATTTCTACTCCCACGGGAACTACAGCATATAACCTGTCGGCGGGAGGTCCCATTGTGGTCCCTCGACTGTCGTTATTTACCCTGGCACCCATTTGTCCTCATACTCTATCTGCCCGGCCTATTGTTCTACCTGCAGATCAAGAATTGAAGATCACCTTTCCTCAAGGAGCACTTGAAATGAGATTGACAGTTGATGGCCAAATTCAAAAAACTGTTTTACCAGATGCAAAAATCTTGATTCGAAGGGCTCCTTATGATGTCCAGATGGTGACCTTCGAAGATCGAGACTATTTTAGGACGTTAAGAACAAAATTGGGATTGGGAAGACAGGGACAAGAATAGCTACATTAATAGAGCACTTTGATCTTATATGGATATTTGTAATAGTGCGACGCAA
>JACNLN010000098.1:3951-8697 GCA_014381485.1 Fidelibacterota bacterium | reverse complement strand
TCTTCTCCGTTTTCCATCATATTGATATAGAGCATTTACCACAGCTGCAGCAGTTGGCACAGCGCCAATTTCTCCCACTCCTTTTGCTCCATAGGGACCCTGAGGATCGGGCACTTCAATGCCTTTGACAACAAGTTTTGGGATATTTTTTGCGCGGAGAATCTGGCAATCTTTCAATTTAGTGCTTACAGGTTTCCCATCCTTTGTAGGACATTCTTCTGATAGTACATAACCTAATCCCATATGAAGCGCTCCTTCAACCTGTCCTTCGAAAAGAGTTGGATTGATGATTTTCCCGCCATCATGAGCTGCATAGATTATTTCAATTTTTCCTTCATCGTTAAGTACGACAAGTTGAGTAGCATAACTGTAGGAATAGTGAGTAATCACTTTCTCAACTCCAGATTCCCCGGGCTTTGTCGTTTGATCGAAACTCCACTCACCGAGATAACTTTTACCAACAAGGTCCTTTAACTGTTTTCTTTTTAAGTCTTTTTTCAACTGTTTCGAGGCATCAATAATGGCATTACCAACGAGAGAGGTAGCTCGGGAGGCTGTGGTCATTTCGGTGTGGGCTTCTGAGACTCTGGATTCCACTCTCACGTCGACAATCTCAGGATTAATGCCTGTTTCTTCGTGGAGTATTTGAACAACAATCGTGTTAACACCCTGTCCCATTTCCGTCCAGCCGTGATACAGAATGATGTGATCTTCTGCTTTAATGAAGATTTTGACTTTACATTCATCCAACACCCCATTCCCTACTCCCGTATTTTTAAAACCGCATGCAAGCCCTGTGAATTTCTCGCTGTAGAATTCGTCTTTTACAGCAAGAAGAGTTTCCCGAACACCAACGCCTTCTTTAAGGATCTGTCCGGTAGCTGTTTGGCTCCCGTTGACCAGAGCATTATCATACCGGAACTGCCACCGATCAAATCCACCCTTTTCACATAGTTCGTCAATACAGGATTCCAGTGCAAATGTTACCTGATTAACTCCAAATCCCCTCATAGCTCCGGAAGGTGGATTATTGGTATAGACTGTTTTTGCAACAACATCTACCGCTGGAAAATGGTAAGCACCCGTTGAATGCCCTGCAGCTCGTTCAAGGACTTTAGTCCCGACTGAGGCATAAGCTCCAGTGTCACCCAGGATTTCTGCTTTTAAAACCGTTAGTTTCCCATTCTTGTCGCATCCTACACTGTAATTCATCCAGAAGGGGTGGCGCTTAGGAGACATACGGATCGATTCTTCTCGGTTTAACACAGCTTTTACCGGAATTTTCAAAAGATACGCTGTAAGAGCAGCATGCCCCTGCACGGTAAGATCTTCTTTTCCTCCAAATGCACCACCAGTAGGAACGGATATTACATTTACTTTCTCCCTTTGAACACCTAAGAGATCGGCTATCTGTCTTTGATCTTCATAGACGCCCTGTCCCTGACTGTAGATTTCTATTATTCCGTCTTCTAACATTCTTGCGATAGAAGCTTCTGTTTCCAAATAGGCATGTTCCACTCGCTGTGTTTGATAGGTTTTATTAATAACATAGTCAGAATTTTTTATAGATGTTTCTGCACTTTCACCTCGTCTCAATATGCAGGTTTCAAGGAGATTCCCACCTTCGTGAACTTTGGGACTGTTTCCCTTGAGAGCTTCGAGTATATCCGTAACTGTGGGTAAAACCTCATATTCAACGTGAATAAGTGAGACAGCTTGCCGGGCAATTTCTTCAGATATGGCAACAACAGAAGCGAGAACATCTCCAACATAGTGAGTGATTTCACCTTCGTCAACCATAAGGGGCCAGTCCTGTATTATCAGACCCATGTAACGCCTGCCGGGGATATCTTTTGCGGTAAAAATGCGTGTGACCCCTTCAAGCTTTTCAGCCTTTTGAGTGTCAATCTTTATAACTTTCGCTCGTGGATAATCACTGAATTTCATGGCAATAAATTGCATTCGGGGGAAGGTCAGATCATCTACAAAGAGTTGTTGTCCCAGAGCGGTTTTACTTGAATTGTATTTTGGTAGACTGGTACCGATTTTGCCAGCGATTTCTAAATGTTCAATTTCACGATTCTCGCGAATGGCTTCAGCA
Organism: Fidelibacterota bacterium; assembly: GCA_014381485.1. Lineage (GTDB taxonomy): Bacteria > Fidelibacterota > Marinisomatia > Marinisomatales > CAZVFT01 > JACNLN01. Next base: position 6,596 of record JACNLN010000098.1, on the reverse strand, counting down.
GCATAAAAAATTGCTTCTACAATTTTTTTATATCCTGTACAGCGGCATAAGTGAGGATGAATGGCTTTTGTAATATCTTTTTCTGTGGGGTTTGGAATATTTTCCAAAAGCACCTTAGTTCTGGAAATGATGCCGGGTGTACAAAACCCGCACTGGACAGCTCCTTTTACAATAAAAGCATTAGCTATTATTCTCAGAATATATTTGGGGATTCCTTCAATTGTAATGACAGATTTTCCATCTATTTTTTTCATCGGAGTAGCACAGGAAAGAACGGACTTGTTATCGAGTTGGACGGTGCAGGCTCCGCATGTACCCTGGGGAGAACAGCCGTTTTTTACTGAACTGATTTCTTCGTAATTGCGTAAATATTTTAAAAGAGACAGTTCAGGGTCTCCCTTAAACGTTCTTTTTTCTCCATTCAGTAAGAATTTAATCATGACAGGTTTTGACACAATTATTTTATATGAATATTTATGATGCTATTCCACCTGTTGTGGATAATAAAATTAACACACATTATCAGAAATGGATATTTAAAAAAAAGCCCGCGACTGCGAGCTTTTCTGATGGTTTTTTATATATTATTCAGTGACTCTAAAATGTCCATTTAAAGCCAACAGTCGGGTATATTTTTAATTCATCACCGGCGCCAAAAACAAAATTCTTGCTGATTTCAACTTCGCCGCCAACAGCGATGTTCTTCGTTACACTGTACCATAACTGTGGCTCTGTCAGGATGACCCACTGAGCATCGGTACCTTGAGCATCGAAGTCGGAATTATTCTGTCCCCAGATATCAAAGAATCCGGTGAAGATCAGTTTGAAATTGAAGAATGGTTTGAACCATACAATCGTCCCTTGGAAGTTAACATCTTGAGCTTCAGCATCGCGATACCAGAGACTGGTTACCAGAGTGATAAATTTAAGGTCAATGGGGTACTCAGCGCCAACCAACCAGACATTGCCGAATCCACCGAAAGTGTTTAACCCATCATTATACTGAAGTCCAGCAGACAGACCTTTTACTCCAGGAATCTTGAACATTCTAAGAATTTCCCAGTAAGCCATAGCGGCACTCTGGTTTTCCACACCGTCGTTTAGGTCAAAATCCACAAACCAGAATGTGGATCCGTAATCATCCGGTTTGAACATTTCAAGCGTTCCGGTAAAGTATTTTCTGTCACTATCAAAGTCATAGTGTAGCTGAAAATTCTGTGCAAACAAGGAGGTCCCTACCAGAAGTACTGCGAGTATGAAGAGTTTTTTCATAGTTGTATTCCTTTGTTTTGTTGTTGTTTAGGTAACTACCGACAATTACAGAATAACCATTTGTTTTAACTTAAATAATTATCATTATAAATAAAAACATTTTTTTTCACAGGAATTATGATTTAATTATGAATATCAAGAGTGGGAATAATCGCTGATAAATGTAGGTATATGAGATGTATGTCTATTGTGGTCAGCATATAAATAAAAATAGGAGGTTGTGGTTATGAAGATCCTTAAATGGTTATCGCTTGTTCTCATCGCCGGTCTTCTCATTACTGGTTGCGGGAAAAAAGCAAGTGCTACCGGGAAAACAATAAAGGCTGGGTTTGTTTATGTCGGTCCTATTGGTGATTATGGATGGTCGCATGCTCACGATCTCGGACGTAAGTTCGTAGAAGATAAATATGACTGGCTTGAAACTATTTACGTGGAGTCAGTTGCGGAAGGTGATGCAACCCGAATTATTGACAGACTGGTACAGGAAGAGAAATGTAACGTAGTTTTTACTACAAGTTTCGGATATATGGATGACACCATTGAAGCAGGGAAAAGGTATCCAGATGCAATTTTCATGCATTGTTCAGGATTTAAGCAAGCTGAAAATGTCGGGACATATTTTGGTGATCTATATCAAGCTTATTACTTGAATGGAATGATGGCTGGTGCCTTTACCAAAACCAACAAGGTCGGCTACGTTGCGGCATTTCCGATCCCTGAACTCATTCGGCATATTAATGCTTTTGCTCTCGGCATCAAGGCAGCCAATCCCAAAGCTGAAGTTCATGTTAGGTGGACTTATGCGTGGTATGGACCTGATAAAGCGAAAGAAGCGGCTGAATCACTTATCGCTGAAGGATGTGATGCACTTGCTTTTACAGAAGACACTCCAGCTGTAATTGAAGTAGGACAGGATCACACAGAAAAAGGTCATCAGATTTACACTTTCAGCCACTATAGTCCGATGCAGGATTATGGTAAAAATTCTGTGGTATCCGGACAGCTTGCAGACTGGGGAGTTATGTATGATAAGATTCTAAGTGATGTTCATAACGGTACCTGGTCAAATGAAGATATGTGGTGGCTGATGAAAGAAGGCGCTACTTATCTTGGCGGTAAATTTGACGAACCGATCAACCCTCTTTTCGTTGATGAATTGAAAGCAAAAGGTGTATATGATAAGATATTCAACCTATACGAAAAAATGCAGAAGGAAGGTCCTGAAGGGTTTGATCCATATGTAGGTCCGATTTATGATAACAAGGGAAATCTTCAGATCGAAAAAGGGAAGCGTGCAAATAAAGGGGAGTTACTTTCCATAATGTATTATGTCGATAATGTTGTCGGCAGCATTCCAAAGTAATTTGCTTTAC
>JACNLN010000098.1:0-3696 GCA_014381485.1 Fidelibacterota bacterium | reverse complement strand
AAGTCACCATTCGATGTAGTACTTCTTATAAACGCAGGAAGAGAGATGTTATATAAAATAGGGAAGTCTAAGGCTTCCCTATTTTATGAATTGGGTACAATATTTGAATATGAGAAAAATATTAAAACTTGAATTAAAAAATATCTGTAAGTACTTCCAGGATGTAAAGGCGAATCAGAATGTCAATATTGATATTTCATCAGGTGAAATCCTGGGATTGTTGGGTGAAAACGGTGCAGGTAAAACAACCCTGATGAACATACTGTACGGAATTTACCATCCCGATGAAGGTGATATTCTTATAAACAGTAAAAAAGTCCAAATCAAAAACCCTCGTGATTCTATTGCTCTTGGTATTGGTATGGTTCATCAGCATTTTATGCTTATTCAAAACCAATCTGTAGCAGAAAATGTAGCTCTTATCTATAAGGAGAGTCCTCAATTTTTTCCATCCAGATTGATACAGAAAAAGCTAGTGGAATTTGCGGAGCGATACGGTTTACATGCTGATCCAGACAAGATGGTATGGCAACTATCAGCTGGCGAACAGCAGCGTGTTGAGATTGTAAAGACTTTACTCAATAACGCTGATCTGTTGATTTTAGATGAGCCAACGTCTGTTCTTACGCCACAGGAAGCACGTGATTTATTTCAGATTCTCAGAAGGATGAAAGTAGAAGGTCATTCTGTGATTTTGATCAGTCACAAGCTTGAAGAAATTCTAGAAATCTGTGACCGGGTTGTAGTACTCAGAAAAGGAAAGGTTTTGGGAGAATCAAAGATCAAAGATGTGAATAAGAAAAGTCTGGCTCATATAATGGTAGGCAGGGATGTGATTTTTGATTTTCATAAAGATGTCCTGCAAAGAGGAGAAAAAGTACTTGAAGTTATTGATTTGACTGTTCGTAGTGATAGGCAAACTAATGCTGTAAAAGATGTTTCATTCACAGTCTACCGAAATGAAATCTTTGGAATTGCAGGAGTATCCGGTAACGGTCAGAAAGAGCTCATTGAAGCAATCACAGGACTTCGCAAATCAGTAAACGGTAAAGTTATCGTTGAATCTGTAGACATCACTAACCTGCCAGTAGGATCTCAAAATGTGAGTATCAGTCACGTCCCGGAAGAACGTATCCAATTTGGTGTCGTTCCCAATCTCTCTTTATTCGATAATGCAGTGTTGAAACAACACCATAATCCTAAATTTTCAAACAGGTTATTCCTTGATTATACAGTAATCAGAGAACATGCGGCTAAAATCGTGAAGAAATTTCAAGTGGATACACCCTCTGTCAGTACTTTGGTAAAGAATCTTTCTGGTGGAAATATACAGAAGCTTATTCTGGGACGTGAGATCTCAGAAGATCACACATTGCTTGTTGCTGCTCATCCTACATATGGTCTTGATGTGGGAGCTACTGAATTTATCAGAAACCATCTTCTGAAACAGCGTATTGCAGGATGTGCTATTCTCCTTGTCTCTGAGGATCTTGAGGAAATATATGAGTTGTGCGACAGAGTAGCGGTAATGTTCGATGGCAGGATAGTGGGAATAATGGATCCAGAAAAAACAGAGCTAGAAGAAATCGGGCTTATGATGGCAGGTTCTTCATCCAAGACAATTGGAGCAGAGGCGTGAAAATTAAAATTTCAGTAGTACAACGGCAGCGGATATCTACCACTGTTTCTGCTCTTACTGTTTTAGGATCACTTTTGTGTGGATTCATTGTAGTTGGAATTATTTTCGCTGCAAATGGGGTCAATCCATTTTTCGCAATCTGGCGGATATTTGATGGTTCATTCGGCAGCTTATACAGTTTTAAAGAGACAGTGACAAAAGCTATTCCATTGATTACCATCGGGACTGGACTTATCATTGCATTTAGAGGTAAGTTTTGGAATATTGGCGCTGAGGGGCAACTGCTCATTGGTGCGACTTTAGCAACGTGGGTAGCACTGAATATTGGTCCAAGGGTAACTCCAATTATAGCTATTCCCCTAATGTTCATTGTCGGGTTTATTGGCGGAGGATTAACAGCAGCAATCCCCGCTATTTTGAAAGTGCGATTCCGCATCAATGAAGTGATTTCTACCTTGATGTTTAATTACATTGCAGCGGAGATTGTACAGTATCTTGTCGTGGGACCCTGGAAAGGAAAAACACAATATGGATTTCCATATACAGACAGATTTCCAGAGTCGTCACAACTTGGACTTCTACCAGGCTCAAGAATTCATTATGTAACACTCATTCTGGCAATATTAGCAGCAATTATCCTATTCATTATTATTTATAGAACAAAGTTCGGTTATGAAGTTCGAGTAATTGGTGAAAATCCTAATGCCGGTCGATATGCTGGAATCAATTTTTTCCGTACAACGGTGGTGATGATGATTATCAGTGGTGGTTTAGCAGGAATTGCCGGCGTTGGAGAAGTAGCAGGTCTCCACCATAAATTAAGCTATCCCTTTACAATTTCAGCTGGATATGGGTATACAGGGATTATTGTTGCATGGCTGGCTAGACTGAATCCCATTTTAGCTATATTTTCTGGACTTTTCTTTGCCGGGATCAAAGTCGGCGGTGATGCAATACAAACAAGTTTTGGTCTTCCTGCAGCAACAGTGGATGTGTTCAATGGAGTTATTCTCTTTTTCCTCATTATGGGAGAATATTTTATCAACAACAAACTCGTGATCAAGTTTGTGAACAGTAAAACAGAATCATTGAAAACGGAGAACATCTAACAATGGATCCGATAATTATTTCTATTCTGCAGCGAACAATTGTGCTTGGAACACCGTTACTAATTGCCACTATAGGGGAAATTATTACTGAAAAGTCTGGAATTCTTAATCTGGGTGTAGAAGGAATGATGGCAATGGGAGCTGTGAGTGCTTTTATCGTAACATATACAACAGGAAATCCATGGCTTGGTCTTCTTTTTGCTATATTTATTGGGACTGTTGCAGCGTCAATTCATGCTCTTGTAACGGTTTCATTTCAAGCCAATCAGGTTGTATCGGGACTTGCTCTTACCATGCTGGGGCTCGGTGTAAGCGGTCTCTGGGGAAAACCTTACATTGGTATACCGCTGGATGTAAAAATCAGTGCGGTTCGTTTACCCGTTCTTGGAAAGATTCCCATTCTCGGTGACATACTCTTTTATCAGGATGCCCTTTTCTATATCTCGGTGATATTGGGAATTGTGACCTGGTTCTTCCTGACGCACACGCGTTTAGGAATATATATTCGATCCGCTGGAGAAAATCCGGAAGCGGCAGAATCCCAGGGTATTAATGTAAATATCATCAGGTACGCTTGCGTGATGTTCGGTGGTGCTATGGCTGGACTGGCAGGTGCAAATCTTTCTATTGCTTACAGCAAATCATGGATAGAAGGAATGACAGCCGGTCGTGGATGGATCGTTATCGGACTGACTATTTTCGCACTCTGGAGACCGGGGCGAGCTTTCTTCGGGGCGTACCTCTTTGGCGGAATATTTGTACTTCAGTATCTTCTCCAGCCCCTTGGCATTCCACCAAATTTCCTTTCTATGCTTCCGTACGTCGCCACTTTAGTAGTATTGTTAATTAGCGGACTGGGGAGGGGGAAGATGCGTATGGCTGCACCTGCTGCTCTTGCTGAACCCTATACAAGAGCTGGTCGCTAATTTGATTCACAAATGTATTTAA